>JBAVYC010000001.1:0-14198 GCA_049698595.1 Desulfobacterales bacterium
AGGTTGTAGGCGTCGGCCAGGATTTCCCGCCACAGGGGCGCCTGGGCCATACCGCCCACCACTATCATCTCATCCGCCACCCGGGTCAGTTTGCGCAACTCGTTGAGAGCCTGTCGCAAGCCCAAAGCCACTCCTTCCATGACCGCACGGATGAGATCCGCCTTGCTGTGCCCCAGGTCAAGACCGGCAAGGGCGCCGCGCATATTGGGATCCGCATCCAGGGAGGAGCCCCCGGCCAGGTTGGGATTGAATATCAGGCCATTGGCTCCCACCGGTGAGGTGGAAGCCAATGCTGTCATAAGATCGCAGGGATCAGCCCCGCTCTTTTCGGCCTCGGTTATCAACTCGGCGCAAACCTGGTCACGCAGCCAAAGGAAGCTGCTGCCGGCAGCGAAGATCGCCAGGGCTGAATTGAACATGCCGGGTATGACGTGGCTGAAGACAAAGGGTTTGCTTTGGGCATCCAAAACCGGCTCCCCCGAGGTGACTGCGATCCAGCTGGAAGAGCCCAGAGAATTGTACACCGTTCCCTCTGCGATGTTGCGGGCGCCCAGGGCCATGCATGAGTTGTCAACCCCGCCCGCCACCACCTTCACTCCGGCGGGCAGTCCCAATTCGCCTGCCACCTCCCGGGTCAGCTCGCCTATGATTTCGGTAGAAGGGACCGATTCCGGAAAAACCTCCCTGGGCAGGCCGCTGGCCTGGATGAGTGCCGGGGAGTAGTCCCAGTTCCTGAGATCGTAGGCGCCACACCCGGAAGCGTAGGAATGGTCGGTGACCAGTCGGCCGGTCAGCTTGTAATTAATGAAATCCTTGGTGCCGATGAACTTGTGGGTTTGCTTGAATAGCTCCGGCTCGTTTTCCCGGAACCACTGCATTTTGAAAATGGAGTAATGGGCCGCCGGGAATCCGTTGCCCGTGGTCAGGTACCAGTCCTGCTCGTCCACGGTTTCAAAGAATGCTGCGGCCTGTTTCTTGGCGCGGGAGTCCGACCAGATGGGGCTGGTCTCCCGCAAAAGCTCGCCGGTGCCGCTGATCGGCACGACCCCCAAGCTGTGCCCGGAAAGACCGATTGCGGCAATCTCATTGGGATTGATGCCCGAGGTACTGACAACCTCACCAGTGCTGTCGACAATAGCTCCCCACCAATCCATGGGCTTTTGTTCATGCCAGCCGGAATGCGGATAAAAGGTCTGATAGGATTTGAAACTTTGGGCCAGGCACGCTCCATCCTCGCGGTATAGACACGCCTTGTTCCCCCCGGTGCCCAGGTCAAAGGCCAATAAATATTTTGTGCTCATGATGATTCCTAACTATTCGGCTGCTTGGGACAATATATGCTTGGCTGATTCATAGCCGACGCCAAACCTGGCGGCCCCGCGCCGATGAAGCTCGAGCAGGGTGTCCAGATCTCTAATTCCGCCGGCGGCCTTGATGGAGATTTTCCCACCCGCGCATGCATTCATCAAAGCCACATTATGCACCGTTGCACCAGGTTCGGCCCAACCGGTGCCGGTTTTAACAAAGGCAGCCCCGGCTGTAATACTAATCTTGCAGCCCTTTTGTATTTGGTCGTCCGTCAGATGGTGGCACTCCAGAATAACCTTGACCGGTATTCCATCTGCTATTTCCACGACGCTTCGTACGTCGTGCTGAACTTCCTCAAGTCTGCCCGAACGCAACAGCCCCACATTGATGACCATATCCAATTCATTGCAGCCCATTTTGATCAGCTCTTGCGCTTCGGCCACCTTAATGGTGGTGGATCCACCCCCGGAAGGAAACCCGACCACCCCACCCAAGTTGATCCCGGCTTCACCCTTCAATAGCTCCGCAGCCAGCGGGGTAAGGCTGGGCAGGGAAAATACCGCGATGCATTGATGCACCTTGGCCAGGTCAACCAGCGCCTTGACATCATCCTCTGTGTTCTGGGCCTGCACGGCGCTCAGGTCCATCATCCTGGCTATCTCGCGCCGGTGCATCGGTTTGTTATGATGTTGTTGCCGCTTCACATTATGGCTCCCAAAGGCCAGGGCACGAACTCACAATCCCCCAGATCCATGACTTCACTCTTGGTTTTGCGGCCCGAGGCGGTTTGCAGGATTGTATCAAAGATAGCCTGGCCCATCTCTTTTACCGTGGCTGTTCCATCGACAATGAGCCCGCAATCAATATCCATATCATCTATTAGACGCCTGTAGATCTGGGTGTTACTGGCCAATTTGATGGTCGGAGCCGGTTTGGAGCCCAAGACCGAACCCCGCCCGGTGGTGAAACAGATCATATTGGCTCCACCAGCGATCATGCCGGTGATGGAAATCAGGTCATAACCAGGCGTATCCATGAACACCATACCTTTGGCCGTGACCGGCTCAGCGAAATCATATACCTCCATCAGGTCAGTGGACCCTGCCTTGGCCACCGCGCCCAGCGATTTTTCCAAGATGGTTGTCAGCCCCCCGACTTTGTTGCCGGGAGACGGGTTATTATTCATCTCACCCTGGTTCCGGGTCACATATTCTCGCCACCAATCAATTTTGTCCAGCAGTTTCTGACCCACCCTGGGGTTGGCCGCACGGGCAAGCAGCAAGTGTTCCGCTCCGTAAATTTCCGGCGTCTCGCTGAGAATTACGGTTCCGCCGTTTCGGACCACCAAATCCGCGGCAGCCCCCAAAGCCGGATTGGCCGTTATTCCGGAGCAGCCATCGGACCCACCGCATTCCAGGCCAAGGATAAGATTGGAAGCCGGAACCGGCTGCCGCCTGGCCTTATCAGCCTTGGCCAGCATCTCACGTACTATTTCCATGCCCCGGGCTATGGTTTGCCGGCTGCCTCCGGCGTCCTGGATGTTAAGGGTTTGGAGCATGGGCCCGGGTATTATGTCAGTGTTGCCCAATAGGCAGTCCAGGTTATTGGTTTCGCACCCCAGCCCAACTAAAAGCAGTCCGGCAAAATTCGGATTGTGGGAGAATCCGGCCAGGGTGCGTTGGAGATAGGCCAACCCCTCGCCTTGAAAATTCATCCCGCAGCCCAATCCATGAACCACCGGGACGACTCCATCCACGTTAGGGTATTTTCTTAAATCATCTTCCCGAAAGGCATCGGTAATCAACCGGGCCACACTGGCTGAGCAGCCAACCGTTGCCAAAACCCCGATGTAGTTCCGGGTTGCGATTTGTCCGTCGGGTCGCACATAGCCAAGGAAATTAGACTGATTCTGCTGCGGAATATAATCCGTGGACCGGCTTTCTCTCCCAATGGAATAATTGGCAAGTAATTGCGCCATGCCTAAATTGTGGGTATGAACGTGCTGCCCGGCTTCAATTGCATGCAACGCCGCACCGATGACTTGACCGTATTTTCGAACCGGGGTGTCTGCTTCAATCCTTTTCACGGCGATTTTGTGACCCATGGGGATGTCCTGAGCGCAGACTGGACCATCTGCGCTTAAAACAGTTCCTTGCTTCAAATTGCTAAGGGCCAGAATTACGTTGTCGCGCTGGTGCAGACGCATGGTTTGGGGCTTTGTATCAGACATAATTCATCCTGCACTGACTGTCTCCATGGCAGTTTTCATCTTGTACTAGAGTGTGCACTGGTCAGCCCACTTCCAGGGTGTGTGGCCCCCGGCGCTGCATTTTGGCCACCGTCACCACCACCACGCCAAAGATTAACAGCAGGCCCTTGATTATGGTGCCGATGTAGTAGGGCAATCCCAAATGGGTCAAGCCGTTGCTCAACACGGACAGAATAATCACCCCGATCAAGGTTCCAATCAAATTGGGTTGCCCGGCCTTAATGACCATGGTCCCCAAAAACACCACCGTCAACCCATCCAGGAAATAGGAACCGCCGATTCGGGGATTTCCCGAACTCAGAGTGGCGGTCAAGAGTATGCCCGCGATGGTTGCCAACAACGCCGACAATACATAAAGCCAGGACAAAATCTTGCCTTCTTCAATCCCGGCCTCAGCCGTAGCTTGCCGGTTTTCGCCCAAAGCGTAGAGATGCTGGCCCATGGTGGTTTTGTCCTGGAAAAACCGGCAGATCAAATAGATCGCTATGGTAATCAGAAACAGCACGGGCACCCCGAAGACTTTTCCATAGACCAGCTGATACAACTCCGGACCGGCTCTGGTGATGTGAATCACCTGACCTTTGCCTAAAATGGAAGCGGTGGCCTTGGCTATTCCGGCAGTGGCGATGGTAGCGATTAAAGAAGAGAATTTGAAACGGACCACCAAAAAGCCGCTTATAAGGCCAAAAGCGGTTCCGGCCAATAGAGTCAGAATTATGGACAGCGTCCATGACAAACCGGAACCAACCAGAACTGCGGTCATCACTCCGGAAAAAGCGGCCACATCCGGAAAACTGACATCGATCTCTCCGGCGGCCACGATCCAAGTCAGGCCTAACACCATGATGGCGATAATCCCGGACTGTCTAAGCACTTCCATCAGGTTGCCCGGAGTGCGGAAGACGCTGGACCCAAGGGCAAAAACCGCGGTCATCAGTAACAAAACCCAGATCAGACCGAATTGCGGTTTGAATGCCGCTGTCCACCATGGTTGATTTTGAGTATCTACATTCATTAAAAACTCCGGGCCGGGCTGACTTTTATTTTCATTTTCTTTCGTCTAAATAATTTGAAATCCGAACCAGAGGCTATGATGGCCACTATGAGGGTGATGGCTATGATCAGATCGCTCAGATAAAACGGCACAGACATCAAGGTAAAGCCGTTGAGCATCAATGTGGTGAACAGGGTGCCGCAAAATGTGCCGATCACCGAGGCCTTTTTAAAAACTGCAATCCCAATGTAGACCGAAGCATAGGCATTCATTAAAAAGTTGAGACTGGCTTTTACATTGCCCACGCCCTGGGCCGATGTGGTCAAAATGGCGGCAAGGGAAGTGAGCCCGCAGCAAATGGCGAAAGCAGCGATGATATAGGATTTGACTTTCACCCCTGAAAATATGGCAGCGATTTTGTTGTCGCCGGTGGCGTAGAACCGGCGCCCGTGCTTGGATCGATTCAGCACCATATAAGCGGTTACAAATGCGATGAGCATTAGCAGCACCGGAAACGGCAGGCCGAACCATTCAGCCTCATTGAGCAGCAATATGCCCGAGGTGAGGAAGTTGTTGTAAATAAAGGTTCCGCCGCTGTACAAGTAGGCCAGGCCAAAGGCCACGGAACCGACTCCGATGGTGGTGACCATGTCCGGCAGCTTCCAGCGCCCCACGGCTATTCCGTTTACCACCCCCCAGAAAACTCCGGCCAACACGCCCAGAAGTATAGCTGGAATCACCATGATGTGCATCCCGCCAATTTCCGGGCTGGCCATCATCATGTCGGTCCCGATAATGAAGCTGGTGGTCATTGCGGCCAGGCAACCGACCAGGTGGAATGACATGTCAAAGTGCCCCACCACAATTACAAAGGTCAGCCCCAGTCCGGTCAGGGCATACATGGACATGTGCCTGAACAGCATGGTGAAATTTCTGGTTGTGAGATAGGCATCATGGAGCAGGGAAAAAGTAATAATGATGCTGACCAGCATGCCTAGAAACACGATGATCGATTTATTTTCGCTGGATAACTCCTGCTTGGATTTAACGGTCACTGTTGTCACCCTCCGTTACACCGCAATAGAGAATCTCATTGACCGTGCACTGGTCGGTAGGCCGATCCAAGGTAATGCGTCCTTTGTACATGGCGATGGTCCGGTCGGATAATCCGTAGACCTCCTCGCAATCAGACGAGATCAGGATTACGGCTGTACTTTTGGAAAGCTCTCTGATGAGATTGTAGATGCCGGCCTTTGCGCCTACATCCACGCCCACTGTGGGTTCGGCAAAGATGTAAACTTCTGCTTCGGCGAAAAGACCCTTGCCAATGACTACCTTTTGTTGGTTTCCACCACTTAGCAAAGATACTTTAAGGTCCATGTCAGGAGGGTTGACCTCCAGAGATTCCACCAGGTCCTGGATGCTCAAGCGCTCTTCTTTGCGCCGGATGAGGCCTAAGCCTGCGGTGATTTTCTTCAGATTGGCCAAAGACATGTTGAAGAAAACCGGCTGATCCCCGATCTGGCCCTCGGTGCGGCGATTGCCGGGAATCAAAAACACCCCCTCCTTGATGGCTTCACTGGGCGAAGTAAAACCGGCCGGTTGTCCTTTGATTCTTATCTGGCCACTGCTTTTGGGGTGAATTCCGAACAAAACTTTGCTCAATTCATCAACCCCGGACCCGACCAGGCCGAAGATACCCAGGATCTCGCCTTTTTTGGCCTGGAAGCTGACATCTTCAAAGCGGGACTTCAGGCTCAGGCCCCTGGCTTCGAAAATTACCTCACCCGTCCGGGGGCTTTTGGACGGATAAATGTTTTCTATTTTTTTACCCAGCATGAGCTCGGCGATAGCCATAGGGTCCGCGTTTTGATCATCAGCCGTTAGCGTGGCCACGTTTTTGCCGTCCCGGAAAACGGTAAGCCGATCCGCTTTTTGGTAGACTTCTTCCAGGCGGTGGGTAATGTATATGATCGAAACTCCGCGTTCTTTGAGCATATCGATAAGCTTGAACAGCACTTGGGTTTCGGTTTCAGTCAGAATAGAGGTGGGTTCGTCAAGAACCAGGATGTACATATCCCGGGAAATCGCCCTGAGGATAGCGACTATCTCCTTTTCCACTGCCCCCAGCTCAGACACCGGCCTGGTCAAATCCACATCCACCGGGAAGCGGGCAAGCAGTTCCTCGGCCTTTTTGCGGAGGCCTTTGCGGTCGATCCGGTTGAAATGCCCGCGTTTGTCGGTCTCGAATCCCAAATAGATATTTTCATAGCCGGAAAAAGAAGGGACCATCTGGGGATCCTGATATACCGTGGCGATGCCATGATCCATTGCATCTTGTGGTTTTTCGATCTGGATTTTTTGCCCATCGAGCAGGATTTCGCCGCTGTCTTTGGAATAGACTCCGGACAAGACCTTGATCAGGGTGGATTTGCCGGCCCCGTTAATGCCCAGCAATGCGTGTACCTCACCTGGGTTGAGGGTGAACTCGGCTCCATCAAGCGCCTTGACCCCTGGAAAGGCCTTCTCTATCCCTGTCATTTGAAGTCGGTAATTTGCCACATGGCCTCGCAAATAAAAGCCGCCGGTTTCCAATCGTCCCTGCGCCCGGCCACTGTGACCGGACGCGGGGATTGGAGCTGATATTTGATTACAAGGATTTTTCCCAGCCAAATTTCTTGGCTACGCCGGGAATGTCGTAGTCTTCAGCCTTCTTGATACCTTTCAAAGTGTCCTTGGTAACTGCGTACACCGGGGCAATGACCGTACGCGGCACTTGCTCACCAGCAATGTATTTGTGTGCATAGTACACGCTCATATAGCTCATGGTGTAGATGCTCTGGGCCATGGTCAGCTTGAAGGGTGTGTCGGACTTGATGAAGTCAAAGGCCTGTTTGCCGCCATCGATACCGGTGGTAAATATTTCATCCTGACGGCCGGCGGCTTTAATGGCCAATGCACCTTCCATGGCCGCACCGTCCCAGGCGCACCATATAGCGTCCAGATCGCCCTTGTTGGGGTTGGCGGTCAGCATGTTGTCCACTGCCTGCCTGGGAGTTACGGCGCCGGTGGAGTCCCAGGACCACTTGGCCACAACTTTTATGTCGGGCCAGTTTTTGAGCGCCCATTTTACGCCTTGCCCCCGCAGGTCCCAAGACTCGTTGCTGGGCAGATCAATGATACCGATCTTGCCTTTGCCACCCAGTTTTTTGGCGACCCAGTCCAGGGACCAAGTGCCCATGCCGAAGTCATTGGAGCAGATGGTTGTAGTAACTGCAGCACCTGGGATAATGGCATCAGCCGAGAACACCGGGATGCCTGCCTCCACCGCCCGCCTGACGGCCAGGGCGATACCAGCCGGATCGGAGGGTGTCACGAACAATGCATCGGGTTTTTGTTTTATGAAAGCCTCAATCTGCTCGGACTGCTTTTTGGGATCATAGTTGGCATCGGTGAAGGTGATGGTCCCACCCAGCTCTTTTACCGCTGCCTCAAAGCCCCAGCGCTGTCTCTGACCAGATTCATTCTCCATCCAGCCTAAAGAACAGGCAAACTTGAGTTCTTTGGCCGAAACCAGGCCAGGGGCCAACAGTGTCAGCGCCAGACCGCATACCAGGGCAATACTCCACATTTTTGTCAAGGCTCTTTTCATCTCGTACCTCCTTATGGTTAATGGTTAATAAAGATCAGCGCCTCACTGACCTATAAAAAACTGTGGTTTCTCATAGCGTTGCTGTTAACTAGCAGCCAAAAGAAACATGAGAGCCCTACTCAGTAATCCAAATATTCCTCTTGCCGATTGTCGCGAATTAGCCGGTCATTTATGTCTAATCATGAAAAGTCTGCCCGGCATGGCCGGCTACACCTGGCTTAATAGATCGTCTTACGTTCCTTATATGCTCACGCATAATCAGCTCGGCATTTTTGAAGTCTTGTTTTAACAACGCCTTAATGATCCGGTAATGTTGGTCGATAGCGTTTGAGAGCTGTTCCGGAATGTAGCTGGCCTGATAGCCTATGACGTCGATTTTGTCCCTGGTGTTTAGATACATCTGAACCCATTGCTTGTTGCCGGATGCTTCGATCAGCCTGTCATGGAAAGCGCGGTCCAATTCTAGATATTCTCTCAGCCTGTTGTCCCACAGCTCAGAGTCCGGTTCGGCTTCCATCATCTTGTTCTCGGCGTTTTCCAGGCTGGTGAGAGTCATCTGCAATTCTTCTAAAGGGATTGCTTTTGCTGAGCGGATAAAGAAGGACGTTTCCAGCACCTCCCGAACCTCGAATAGATCGTCCAGTTCTTCTTGGGAAAACTCCACGACCCTAAAACCCCTGCGCGGTCTGGCTTCAATCAAGCCTTCGCTTTGCAGCCGGGCCAGTACTGGGCGGACCGTTGTCCGGCTGATGCCGATAGCTTGGGAAATTTGTTCCTGCTTAATCCAAACGCCAGGTGTGAACTGGCGGTGGATGACGGCATCCTTGATAATTCGGTAGACCCGTTCACTGCGATCAATGCGGGATCTAATCCTTGTAAGCTTTACCGACAGCTTGTCCGCCACTACTCCGTGCTCCTTCATTGGTACTTAAAAATCGGTTTCAGATTTCTTCCCGAATCCTGAACTTTAGTGCCGATTTACGCGTTTAAGAAATTAATGTACACGTAACCGTTAAATTAACTAAAGTCAATAATATTTTTATTAAAAATCAAAAAGAAATTTTATTATAAATTTTTTCAGATAGTTATTTGTTATGAAATTGTGTGAATGGGTCTTAAAAAATAGTCTCAATCAGATTTAATTCTAATTTAACCAATGAACAATCTTATTTTGTAAGGCCCATGCCGTAAGCAGAAAATCCTAAGGTTCAATCACGCAAGAAGCATCATAAAGAAGCCACCGGCCAACACCGCACCAACGCTCTTGCAGGCCAGCAAAAAAGCAGGTCCAAAACCGGATTCGCGGGGATAGACTATAGAAGACAACCCCGCATTTCCATAACTGAACTTTTGAAGCAACATGACCAAGTACTTCGTTCCGTCATATATATGATGCTTATGATACTCTCGCTGAAATTATAAAGAAGGTTTCACCAGTGGCCTGGAGGCATGTCAATCCTGGCGGGAGGTGCGAGTTTAAATCAAAAAAAGGGGGGGGCCAAACATTAACGGCAACTTTTTCTCTTTGAAGAGGTTGTATTTCGCCTGTTCAATTGCATGAGGCGCTCCTGCCGGACTTTTCGGGCAGTCTCTACCTTTTGAGTTGGACCGGGTTGAAATGGCCGGATGCGATTACGCCGTTGGGCGGATTGGCATTTCTCACAGGCTGGGCCTGTCTGGCTGTGGCCGTGTGGAGAGCGTGATCGCCGCACGTGGATGGGCCGATACCAAACAATTGCCGGCTGGTTGCACTTTTCACGGATCTATAGACATGGCCGAATGATGTTATTCGGCCATGGCCTGCACACAGGTAGTGCAAATCAATACCCTTTGTTTGCCTAATCTCGCCCCATCTCATCTAAATTGGTTTATAGAAATACCGGTCTCTTTTCCCGACGCAACTGCAGCAGGAATTCCATCGTAAATTGTCGGATACCGTGGTGATACTCCAAGATCCTTCCATAAAAGCTCCGGATCGACGGCGAGATTAAAATTGTAGGTGCGAACGGCACCCGGTGTTTCCAAGCCTGGGTTGGGACGGATCCTTCGGAATGGAGTCAGCAGGGCCGTGAACAGCAGCGCCAACCACTGGGGCATCAAAAGGACGCGGGCTTTCGGATAGTGCTGCCTGACAACTTTAAGAAATGCGGCCCAGGTAGATGGAAGGCGGTCGCCGAAGGGCAAGATGCCCGAATAAGACTGTTCGGCACAGGCGATGATGGCCGCGGCCGCATCCGCCACGTGAAGGTGTGTATAGATGTTTTTTCCAAGGCCCGGCAAAATGAGTCGGCCGGCTTGCAGCTGGCGAAAATAAAGATCTCGGATTCCGTATACATGCGGCAGGCGCAGCGCAGCGAAAGAGATTCCTGCGGATGCGGCCATCTTCGACAGCTGTATTTCCGTGTCCACTTTAATCCGGCCATAATCGAGAACCGGATTGACCTGAGTATCGGCATTTACGAGGACTGCACTGCCCCTGTAAACCAATAGGCTCGAACTGTAGACAAACCGGCGAACCCCAGCTTCGATCCCGGCCTTCATCAGGGCTATCGATCCATCCAGTATGGAGGGTTTCAGCGTAGCGTAGGATTCGAAGGTGGCCCTTGCTCCGAGGTGAATGATACCGTCAACCCCTTTAACCGCATGCCGGAGGCTGTTGTGTTCTCTCAGATCGGCCAGAGAAAAATCCGCATCGAAATGGCAGATCTCGCAATCATCGCCCGGCTGGCGGATCATCAGCCTTGGCCGGTAACCTCCGAGCGAAAGTTGGCGAGATACCTCATAGCCAATAAAACCAGAAGCCCCGGTGACCAGCAATTTTATTTTCTTGGCGGCGGTCGTCATATCAATTCATACCCAACATTCCCATTGTCTCTGCGATCTGTAGGCCAGCATTCAATTATTCCACTGGTTATCCGACGGCAAACACCGCCCCTATGGGGTGAAATTAAAGCCCGGTCCTCTGGGCCAGGATTCTTTACTGTTCATTTTAGCAACTGAGGAATTATGATTGTACGATAGTATCATCAAAGCAGCGCATGCATAAAAATTCCTGCCTGCGCATCGAGTTCGCCTGCCAGCTCAAGGACCCTTCGGTGGTGGGTGAAAAGCAGGACTTGGGTACTGAGCGCCAGCTCCGCGAGGACCGCAAGGCAGATCCTGGTGCGATTGTCGTCAAAGCCGATGAGAATGTCGTCGACGACAAAGGGCATCGGCTCGCCCTTGCCCAGATGTTGCTCGAGGGTAGCGAGACGCAGCGCCAGGTAGAGCTGGTCGCGGGTTCCGTCGCTCATCCCAGCAACAGATACCTCGGCATCGTTAGGACGAACGCCCAGCAGGATGGGCTTGCCGCTTTCGTCCAATTCGTCCCGCAGATTCGCATAAGACCCGAGGGTGAGCTTCGCAAAAAGTTCACCCGCCCGCGCCAGAACCGGAGCCTGGTTTTTCTTGCGATAGTCCTCAATGCGCTGTTCGAGGATGAGTGCTGCGATTTGCAGACGAAGGTACTGCTCGACACCCGAAACCATGGTAGCAAGTTGCTGCTCGGCCTCTTCTGATGCATTGGCGGCTAAGGCACTACCATCCTTGGCCTTTATCTCGTTTTGAACCGTTTGGCGTTGGTCACGCAGCGTGTCCCGATTTTCCTGCAGCTCCGTGAGTTCGGTGGAGACTCTCTCCAATTCACCCTCGATGGCATCGATATCCGACTCGCCGGCCTCTGTCTCCAATTCCGGAATACTCAGGCCGTCTCCATTGCGGGTGAGCTCTTGTTCGAGCGTATCGAGCTTCTGCTGCAGCTCACGCATTTTTCGGGAGCTTTCTCCGGCCGGTTCCAGTTCAGCGTCTGTCTCAACGCGCGCTTGATCCCTCAAAGAAGCAAGCTGCTCTTGTGCTGTTCGGATCGTTATGTCAGTGTCTTGGATTTCTTCCTTTATCTCTTTTGCCTGGGCCTTTATCTTTTTGAGGCTTGCCCGCGCTTCACGGGCCGCATTCAGGTCACGATTTAGTTGAGCGGCAATCGTGATCGCCTCTCGGTCGTCTCTTTTGAAACCAATCCTAGCGGCGACCTCGAACACCTTTTTTTTAAATTTTTCCGATACCTGGTCTATTCCGTAAATTCGTTTGCGCAGCTCCTCGGATTTGTCCAATTTTTCAAAAAATGCCAATAGTTGATCGAAGGCCTCGGTTGCTTGTTCCGGGTGGACATCCGGTTTCAACCCCAAGCCATCAATCGCCTGACCCCATTCCTGCGCCCAGCCGACTTGATCGTTCGCGATTGAAGTAATCTCTTCGCGTGCTCTTTTGATGCGAATTTCGGTATCGCCCAGGGAATGCTCTAATCGGCGCTGGCGTTCGAGAGCAGCTTCCTCTTGCTCGATTCGCTGTTCACATATATTAAGCATGCCCTCAAGGCTCAACTCTTGCAGGTTGATGGAACTATCGAATTTTGATATCTGTAGAGCGACCAATTCCTTGAGGGCCTTACAATCCTCGGCCAATTTTTTTGCATCACCGGAAATCGTATTCGCCGCCTGAACATTTGCTAGCAGATTGTCCACCCGAAGGAGCCATTGTTTCATCTCCCTTGGCGTTCCCGGAACTACGCCCAGGGGTTCCCAAATTGAATTCCATTCCTTTTGATGCGTTTGCCTGTCCTCATTCGCCTTGCCGATTTCTACCGTGATGTCGTCGTGACGCGATGTCAGATTTTCAATCTGCGCCTCAAGATCCGCTCGTTTCACCACCTGGTCTGCGGCGAGCCGGAGTCGATCCGATACGTGATCTGCAAGGTCAATTTTTTGCTCATAAAATGTCGCGAGATCGGAATCAGACGTAAACTCCGCAATGTCCTTGTCGACATCAATTTCTTCGATGTATTTTTGTTTAATCAGAGTCCAGCCGGTGTTGCGTTCCAAGCGTGCCCGATCAAGCTCTAAAATTGTCGGCACGTCACTTGTCAATAACAGCGTTTTTAAGTCCTGCGCTGCCTGCGTGTGATCCTCTTCGAGTTCTTTTTGCCTGCGACCGCAATCCCTGATTTTTTCACTGAGTTGATCAAAGCGCTTCTCGAAAGTGTCCAAGGTCTCCGGCACCGGCATGGCAGCGTTTGAAAGCAGCTCGATGGTTCCGGAAAATCTTCCGAGTCTGGCAAGCTCACTTTCACAGGTCGTTTTCTCATTTGAAGCGCGTTTTTGTGAATCGGTCAAGCGCTGCTCCAGGTCACCGGCCTTGCGAGCAACTGCGACCGCAGCCTTTAGTTCACTGAGGTCCAAATTCGACTGCGCCTGTTCCGCCAACTCTTTTTTGATTGTCTCTTGCTCATCTTCGACATCCCGCAGGGTTGCCTCGGCCTTTTCCTTTTTTAGATTCAAGAGACCATGTTTCTGAGCCAAGCCGGAGATCCGCTTTTTGTTGTTGGTCAGCGGTCGCAGCTGGTCGGCGTTATCGAGACCGACATCGGGACGTACGCCCTTTAGCAGTTGCTCTGCCTCAGTGCGCAACAAACGCTGTTTTCCATCCTGCCGGGGACGATCTTTGATCGCGGTTTCCACAGCACCAAGTTCTTTGTGAATGGCCAGAATGGCCGCTTCGTTGTCCAGTAATTCGTTGCGAACATTCAACGTGTCTGATTCTGCTTTCAAGCGGGATAGCTTGGCTTCAGCTCTTTTTTTAGTTTCAGCGGCATGTTGCAATTTGTCTCCGGCGGTTTTTCGTTTGGCGTCGAAGTCTTGCGGCAGCAGCAATACTTCTCCCCACTCTTCAATTCGGGCCATTACTGCACGGCGTTCTGCCAGCGCACCCTTGACGCGATTGAGTCTAGCCAGACGGCTTTTTTCTTTGCTTTTGGCATTGATTTCTTCTTCAACCTGTTGAATGGCGAAAAGGGTGTCGGCGAGTTTTTTTTGCAGCCTTTTCCATTCTGCAACCGGAAGACTCGAATCTTTGATTCGCTTTTGGGCCTCTTTGAAACTCGT
>JBAVYC010000002.1:0-5638 GCA_049698595.1 Desulfobacterales bacterium
GCCATGGCAATGCGGTGAATGTCGCTGCAGGTGTCGCGGGTATAGGACCAGGATAAAATCGGTTTGGTCGTGTTCTGGATCATTTCCGCGAACTCGTAGACATCCGCCAGGGAGACCGTCACATCACTGATGGTGCCCAATGACTGCACAAACCCGATGTTGGGAAGGGCCTGGCATATGCGAGCCACCATGCCAGCATCGGCTTTGACATATTTACGTCGTTCCAGGGTATGGGGGTCCGTAAAATTAGGGGGTGTCGGTCCGGGACCGAAAAGAACCTGGTTTTTTTCGATAAGGGTCTTGCGGGTGCCGTCCCAGCTTTGGACCACGGTCACCGGCGGAACAGTTGCCAGGGCATCCAGAACAAGATTTTGAGGAATCTTGACGGACACACCGTCCACCAGGGCCCCGTGTTCTTTGAGCAGCTTGCGGGCTTGCTCATGGTGAAGATGCACCCCCGTATTGCGAAGGGTTTCGATCATGCCTTCAAAAATTCTTTGCTTCTGGTCTTGGGAAAAAATAGAAAATTGGGCTGTCTGATTGACCGTCTGATTGGTTCGGGTGCTCATCATCAAACCTCCTTATTGTCTGCCAGGTTGATGATTTTTTTCATCTCCTGAACTATGTTTTCGTCCAACGGTTCGGGCGCATGTGACTCCAGGATGCGGTCTACCTCGGGTTCCAACCGATCATTGTAAGTTTTGCTGCCCGCTTGCGACCAGGCTTCAAAATTGGATCGATCGATAATTGTCGGCCGGAACCATTCCTTCCAGTGATCATAGGTGTGATCATGGCTCAGAAATTCACCGCCCGGCCCCACTTCTTTGAGAATATCCAGGGCCAGAGTCTCATCCGTCACCTGAATACCTTTAGCGATCTGCTTGATCATTGCGATGATTTCGTCACACATGACCAGACTCGAAAGTGATCCGGTCAGGCCGCCATCGAGGCAGCCGACCTGGTGGACCAGGTTGGTACCTGCCAGCATGTTGTTGTATATACTCATCACGGATTCCGAGGCCGCCTGTTCGTCCACAATCTTGGCGTCCGTGCACCCTCCCGCTGATGAATTCAGCAGCCCCAGCCACTTGTAAATTTCGGTCATGGCCGCCGAAGTCAGGTGAAGCTCGGGTGATCCGTACGACAGGGTTTCTTTGGCTTGACGCATAACGGTTTGGATACCGCCTAAAAGCAACGGCATGCCGGGCTTTTTCAGGCCGCACAGTACCACGGTAAACAAGGCATCGGCCAGGGTCTGGACGAGCACCCCGGCGATGGAGGCCGGCGCCGTAACGCCCAAAGCCGAACATGGCGTGAAGACGGCGGGTATCCCCATTTCCGCGGCAAACAGGAGTTTAGCCACGGTTTCGTTGTTGCTCATCAGCGGTGAATCCGACCGGATATAGGTTGCAAAGAGGGGACTCAAACGAAACTCCTTTTGACCGCCGCGGATGAGACAGGCCATCTCCCATTGATCCTTCAACCCTTCCGCATCGACACTGGTGACGACCAGGGGTTTGGTGCAGTTTTTGACCATGGCTAAAAACTGATGGCGGTCATATGTTTTGGCCTTGGGTGCGTCCGACACCAGGCCGTGGGACATACAAAAATCAAGCCTGGGCAGGTAATCCACGATTCTGGCTGCGGCTTCGACATCGGCGAAGGTAGACTCTCGGGGTTGCCCGGACTTGCGGTCATACACGAAACGGGCATCCGCGCCGCTTCCGAAAGCCACCTCGTTTTTTTGCAGTTTGATCGAACGTTTGCCATTTCTGCCGGTTAAATTGGACTTGGAAGGACAACCGCTTAAGGCCTGCTCTACCATGGTGGTCGGAATCCGGACCCGATTGGTGTCACTCACCACGGCATCACTGTTGGCGAACAGTTTCAGGGCTTCTTCGTGAAATATCCGGGCCCCGGAAATCTCCAGAACGTCTAGAGCTGCAAAATAAATTTGTTGAATCTGATCTCCGGTCAGAATCTGGAACCTGGTTGTCTCGTAAGCCTGTTGATTCATTTTAATGAGCATTGTTTTTTCTAACATGGGTTGGTCTCCTATTATACCGGTTGACTTGTAGGAATGGACTCGGCTTTGGGTACCGCCATTTGATGGCAAAACTGTAACTGTTCACAGGTTCAGGGTTCAACGTTCAGGGTTAAGGACAAAGGAGGCATTAAAGACCCGAAGTCCTCGTTCAAAATGCTAATTATTCCCAAATAATTGCCAATTTGGCTCCAAATTTTAGATAAGGCCTGACGAAGCTGACGCTTTTCTCGTAAATACACATCCCAAATGCAGTCCAGGTACGAGAATGGAACCTTGAACCCCGAACCTTTGAACCCATGAACGCCTACTACAAACCAAGCAGTTCCTTGCCCTTGTCCACAGCGCTGGCGGCATTGGAAGCATATGCATCGGCACCGATCTCTTTTGCAAACTCGGCTGTTACGGGAGCGCCGCCAATCATAATCTTGACCTGGTCCCTGATGCCGGCCTCGTTAATGGCATTGATGGTTTCGCTAATCTTCGGCATGGTGGTGGTCAAAAGCGCCGACATGCCAAAAAGGCTTGCCTTGTGTTTCTTAATCGCCTCGACAAACGCCGCCGGCTCCAGATCGATGCCCAGGTCAACGACCTGAAATCCGGCACCCTCGAACATCATGCCCACCAGGTTCTTGCCGATGTCATGCAAATCACCCTTGACCGTACCGATCACGAAGGTGCCGGCAGTTTCCACACCGGTCTCCGCCAGCAGCGGTCTTAAGATCTCCATGGCACCGTGCATGCATTTGGCACACCGCAGCACCTCCGGAATAAACATGTCATTGGCTTTAAACCGCTTGCCGACCACTTCCATACCGGCCAGCAGTCCCTTCTCCAAAATGTCCTTCGAGGATACATTTGCATCAAGGGCTTGTTTTGTGAGGTCCGTTACTTCGTCAACTTTGCCGGCGATCAATGATTCAGCCATTTTTGCTAACACTTCACTCATTTTGGTAGTCTCCTTTGTCAAAGTTATTATATACCAAATTCTTCTCTATCCAGATTAAACAGGACATCATTTTCCAGGTAAGCCTGTTCCAGCTTTTCCTGATGTTGTTTCAGCCGACCACCGTTCCGGCTTGCCAGTTCCAGAACGAGGTAATTGATGATGCAGGAAATCGTCGTCGGATTTCCAATAAAGGGAATGTTTTTGGAAGGTGCAATCAGCGACAGATGGGCGAAATGGGTTAACGGACACAAGGCGCTGTCTGCAATTACGATGAGTGTCAGACCGAGCCGGCGAACCATTTTACCCAATCGGATAAGTTCATTGGGATATCGTGTCGTCGCGATGATGATTACAAGGCTTTCAGGTGCAGCAATGGTCAACCAATCGATCGATGTGCTGTCGCTGCCCTTTATTATACGAACATCCGGGCGAATTTTAGTCAGGGACCAACCCAGGTAATATGCAAATGTGTAGGACAGACGGGAGCCGATGACATAGATGGAATTGCTTTTTGCAAGAAAATCCACGACACGGTTCAGATCATTCAGGTCGACGGTCTCAAAAAAGTGTTTGAGGTTGTCCATCTCTTCAAACACCACGCGCCTGAGGCGATCGGTGCCCGGCCCCTGCATGTCAGACAAGTCCGTTCGATCCAGCAGGGTCAGTTCTGTGTCCACAAAATCTCTTAACGCCTGTTGAAAGGCCCCATAGCCTTTGTAGCCCAGCCGGCTTACAAAACGTACCACGGTGGCCTCACTGACGTCGCAGGTCTCCGCCAATTCCTTGGTGGTCATGAAGACCGCTTTGCGGGGGTTTTTGAGAATGTAGTTTCCCAGGATGCGGGCTTTGGGTGTCAAGGATGGGCCTTGCTCGACGATTCCTTTGATTGCCGGATGCGATGGTTGATCGTTCATTCTAATTATTTTCCTAGAAATGAAAGGATTTTAATCAAATGAAATAAAAATTGGCAAAACAGCACTGCTAAATCATCAGAGAGGTGCGCAGCTCATGTAATCTCTCGAACGGGCACAAAGTCTTAGGCACCTGGATACGGATTGAAATTATAGGTATATCAATCATTATTTTGCGTTTGTCAACCTATTTTGGAATGAATCCTTTCATTTTTTCATTTTTTTCTTGACATGATTTATTTCACTGTCATAAGTACTGATATTCGTTTAGATTTGATTGTTGACTGGCTGAGTATACAACTAATTGTAAATATTAAAATTTTTTATGTTTTCGGACTATCTGAGCACCCGGCTCTGGGGGTGGATTGGATACTGAATTAAAAACCATCATTATCTTGAAGATTGTAAGAAGGGGAGCGCTATGTTTGGCAGATACAAACCCTTGTGGGGCAAAAGACCCCGACTCAAGTCGAGCTATGACGCGGTGATCATCGGCGGTGGTCTGCATGGTCTGGCGACCGCCTATTTTCTGGCCCGGGATCATGGCCTCACCGATGTGGCGGTTCTCGAAAAACGGTTTATCGGTTTCGGGGGTGCGGGGCGGAACACGGCCATCGTACGCGCCAACCAGCGAACCCAGGAAAATGTTCCGCTATACCGGGAAGGGCTAAAGCTGTGGCCAATACTCACAAAAGAATTAGATTACAACCTGATGTTTTTTAATTGCGGCAACCTGAATCTGTTGCACAGCGAAGCAGCCATGAATGCGGCCCGGATGAACGTTGCGACGGCCCAGTTTCACGGTGTTGAAAGTCATTTGATCGATGCCAAACAATGCCGTGAGATGATGCCCGCGCTGAATATATCGGAGGACATCACCTATCCGATTTTGGGTGCCATGTATCATCCGCCGGGTGGAATTTTGCGCCATGATGCAGTCGTCTGGGGGTTGGCGAAAGGTGCGACCAAGCACGGGGTGGATATTCACCAGCAAACCAGCGTTACCGGGGTTGGTGTTGAAAACAGTAAAATAGTCTCCGTCGATACGGATCAGGGAAAAATTTATACCCCGCGGGTTCTGTTGTCGGCTGGCGGTTATTCGGCCGGCATTTCCTACAAAATGCTGGGCATCAAACTGCCCATCAGTGTCTTGACCATCCAGTCCATGGTGACGCAACCGCTCAAACCGATTTTAAATCACGTGATTTCATCCGGCGCCTATCACGTCTATGCCAACCAGACCCTGAAAGGTGAAATCGCCACCGGCGCTCACATGGATCCCTGGCCCAATTATACGACCCAGACCACGGCTTATTACATCCAGCATCAGGCGCAAGCCCTGGCGGAGATGCTGCCGTGTTTAAGAGGGGTCAAATTCATGCGTCACTGGGCCGGTTTGGCCGACATGACACCCGACATGGCCCCGATCATGGATGGCAATGACCGGATTGAAGGCTATTATATGAACTGCGGCTGGGGCTATTTCGGTTTCAAATCCTGTGCCGCGACCGGAAAATATATGGCCCAGTTTATGGCCAGCGGAAATTGTCCCGACATGTTGAAACCGTTTCATCTGCAGCGTTATGAACAGCACCGGTTGATGGGTGAAACCGCAGCACTGGTGAATTACAGTCCGGACAACTAGATAATTGAAGATTGAAGATTGTCGATTGAAGATTGGCGGTATTCTATCATTTGATTTTCCGGTTTTCGTTTACACATTCAATTGCTAAG
>JBAVYC010000003.1:0-7178 GCA_049698595.1 Desulfobacterales bacterium
TGTTGTGGCCGAGGCCCGACGCATCCGGGAGGAAAAAGGCGGCACCATCGGCGAAATCCTGGTTCAGCAGAAAAACATTTCCGAAACCCAGTTGCTGGAAGCCCTTAGCCACCAGTATGCTCTTCCCTACTGGCCCATATTACCCCTTGAAAATATTGAGTCCGAATTCATTGAAAAAGTTCCCATTCAGTTTTTGAAAAAATTTTTTATGGTGCCCCTGGAATATGAGAACCCCATTAGCGCCGCAAATTGCGGGCTGTCGGCGCGCAATGGGACCGACGCCGACAAGGAGGTAGCCCCGCCCGGGCATGTCATTGCCATCAACGATCCGCTAAGCTTCCACGCGCTGGATGACTTGGTACGGCTGATGGGATTAATCGATTTCAAAATTGTACTTTCGGGACGTGAGACGATTCTTTCCGCCATCAATTTACAATATGACCTGCGCAGGGACTCTGCCCAACAGCTGGTTCAGAACATGGAAGAAAACGGCAGTGACATTCTCAGCGAAATAGAGGAGACGGCCGATCTACTGGATGACACCAGTGAGGCACCTATTATTAAACTGGTAAATCACATTATTTCCCAATCCATCAAGGCCCGTGCCAGTGATATTCATATCGAGCCCTATCAGAACAGTTTCACGGTGCGCTATCGCGTTGATGGAATCCTGTATGACCTGCTGACGCCCCCGAAATGGATCCAGCCCGCCCTGATCTCCCGGATCAAGGTCATGGCGAAAATGAATATTGCCGAAAAACGCCTGCCCCAGGATGGTCGCTTTGAAGTCAAGGTCGGGGATCAGAGCATCGACCTGCGCGTATCGACCATTCCCACCGCCTTCGGTGAACGCGTGGTCCTCAGGTTGTTGAATAAATCAGGATCCTTGCTGGAATTGACGGATCTCGGGATGAGTCCGGAACGGCTAAAACTGATCAAGGATCTGGTTGCCTCCCCCAATGGTATCATCCTGGTTACCGGGCCTACCGGCAGCGGCAAAACCACAACCCTTTATGCCGTTTTACAATCGATTAACAAGCCGGACATCAATATTATCACCATTGAGGATCCCGTCGAGTATCAGATAAAAGGCATCAGCCAAATCCAGGTAAATTCGAAAATTGATCTCTCCTTTGCCAGGGGCTTGCGATCGATTGTGCGCCAGGACCCGGATGTGATCCTCATCGGTGAGATTCGAGATCATGAAACTTCGGAAATCGCCGTGCAGTCGGCCCTGACCGGTCATCTGGTCTTTTCCACCTTGCACACCAACGACTCTGCCAGTGCGATTACCCGCCTGGTGGACATGGGGGTTGAGCCTTTTTTAATTTCTTCATCCGTATTGGCCGTGGCGGCGCAACGTCTGATCCGCGTTCTGTGCAATGATTGCAAAAAGGCTTACAAACCCAGTACTATTTACCTGGAAAGCATCGGTGTCTCTCCGGATCACTATAATATGGACCATATATATAAAGCCGTGGGCTGTGACAAATGTTTTGGCACGGGCTACAAGGGGCGCCTGGGAATATTTGAAATTATGGTGTTGACTGAAAAATTAAAAAGCCTCATTCTTAAAACCTATGATTCCAATCAGATAAAAAGCGAAGCACGCCGGGAAAAAATGATGAGCCTGCGCCAGGATGGCATCCAAAAAGTAATGAATGGTGTAACCACCATCGAAGAGGTGTTGCGGGTCACGCAGAAGTGATGGCTACTTTAGGTCGCGCACCGGCAGGGCCCGGTAACCCCGTTTCTGCGCTTTGCGGACCGTATAATGATAAACATTGTCAAAGTTGAATATGCGGGCCGAAGGTGCCTGGGGATTGACTTCCGAAGTCCAGATCCAGCCGCAGCTTAATCGTACTAGCGGGGTGACCTTAACCCACTGGCCGCAATCCGTTTCGTAACCTTTATCCTTTGTGTCCTTCACCACAATGCTCTGCAGCTCAATCAGCGTGGGAAGCCGCCAGTTATCATACTTCTTTTCAAGGGTCAGCGGGAATGTGTATTTGACCCACTTTTCAGCCTGGATCCAGTTGATATCCCCGTTATTATCCGTCTGGGACCACATGAGTTTAAACTCATGGTCGGTAACCGTGCCATCGCCATTATCCGTGAAACGCTCCCCCGCTGCAGCCGGTAATAAACTAATCGTTATTGCAAACGCTATGATGGCGAGCCTTGGTAAAAGATGTCCGAACATCTTGCCCTCCTTCCAGGATAGCTGCCTCAGGTATTGGCCTGACGGCGATTACCGGCTAAGTTAAAACTGTCCGGTTGCGATCATTACATCCTAAATAAAAATGAATTTATTGCGATTTATTATGCGTGCATTGGTCCATACTTTTCAGGCTCGGATTAAAATTTCAAAAAATATTCTAACCTCTCATCGCAGAAACCTTGTTTCTCATTGTGATGAATCCAGCTCCGCAAGCGGTTTAGCTGAACCTTGAACCCGGAACGTTATTTAATACCAATATGCTTTTTTAAGCGTTGGGCACTTTTTTCGTCTCGATAAGAAAGGATGGGTATGGGAGATCGCCGGAAGACCTTTTCCGCCACTGAACCCACCAGCAGATGTTCCAGATCCGACCGACCTTTGATTCCCATCACCATCAGGTCCACATTTTCTTTAACGGCGATTTTGAGCAGCTCTTCGACCGGATGGCCGACTTTAAAAACAGGCCGTATCCTTTCGGCCGGAAATGAGATTTTTTTAAGCATTTGTTCTAATGCCCGGCGGCGTTCCTCTTCTACCCCCGACACATAATGCTCGCTGTCGACCTCATATCCCATGGCAGCAATCGCCCCCACGGCTTCCACATCCCTTGAATTTATAATGTTGACGACGATCATCTCGGCCCCAATGCTGTCCGCTATACCGGCGGCGTAGCCCAGGAGCTCCTCTGAATATTCCGTAAAGCCGATGGCGGCCATAATTTTATTGATGTTATTCATCTTCAGGTTTCCTTTCGTGAATCTGTCAATTCTCCACCCGGTGCAATGAACGACATTTTCAGTGATATTTTTAGGCGATCTCAGCCGCTGCAGCCGCTGTAACCGGCTTCGGCGTCCGTGGCCGCTGCATTAAGTAGAGCACCCCGAAAAGGCCCAGGCCGATCAGATAGGTCCAGTAGCGCTGCCCATGGGGCAGACCGATCCAACGCGCGATGAGATCCGGTCGCATCAAGTTTAACGTCACAAACAAAAAAAGGGGTATCTCATAGAATTTATTTTTGGCCACAAACCAGCCCTGGGTGGCGGAAGCAAAGGCAAAATTGCCCACGCAGGCCATGGCGAAGATTAACAGCGCCTGAATCCAGCTGTTGATGTTATGCAAAATCAAATCACTGTTGAAAATAAACATGAAGGGTAGGATGGCGGTTCGGATATCGTACATGAATCCCTGCAAACCGGTGGCGATGGGCGGCGATTTGGCAATCGCCGCGGCCGCATATGCCGCCAGCCCGACGGGCGGCGTATCATCGGCCAGGATTCCGAAGTAGAAACAAAACAGGTGGGCGGACATCAGCGGTACGATAAAATCCATGTAGCCGCCGACCTCAACGATCACCGGAGCCGTCAGAGAAGCCATGACGATATAGGTGGCCGTCGTAGGCAGCCCCATGCCGATGATTAAGCTGGCGACTGCGGTGATTACCAGCAGCAAAAAGATATTGCCGCCGGAAAGCACATCGATGACCTCGGTGATCAGCCCGCCGAGACCCATGGCAACCACGCCCACAATGATGCCGGCGGCTGCCGTGGCCAGGGCGACCGAACACATGTTCCGCGCTCCGGTTGCCAGAGACGAAAAGATTTGGTAGACACTGAATTTAAACGCCGGGCCGATGGGTTCTTTATTTAAATAGGCCTTGACCGGATTCTGGAGCAGCATAATGATGGCCATGACCCAGATGGCATTAAAAGCCGCCAGCTCGGGCGAGTGGCGTACGACGATCAATTCATAGAGCAGCATGGCAATGGGTATCAAAAAATGAATGCCGCTTAGCAATGTCTTGAAAAAATGGGGCAGTTCGCTGCGGCTCAGGCCTCTGAGACCCAGCTTGGAAGCCTCGATGTGGGTGATGTAAAAAAGCGCTGCATAAGAAGCAAATGCAGGCACGGCGGCGGCCTTGATCACCTCTACATAGGGAACGTTGACATATTCGGCTATGATGAAGGCCGCAGCCCCCATGATGGGAGGCGCCAGTTGGCCGTCCGTGCTGGCCGCGACCTCAACGGCGGCCGCCTTTGTGGCGGGATAACCGACCTTTTTCATCAAGGGGATGGTGAAGGTTCCGGTGGTAACAATATTGGCGATACTCGATCCCGATACCAGACCGGTGAATCCGCTGCCCAATACCGCGGCCTTAGCCGGACCGCCCTTAAACCCGCCCAGGATACTTAACGCCAGCTGGATAAAGTAGTGGCCGGCCCCCGCCTTTTCCAACATGGACCCGAAGAGCACAAAAAGAAACACAATGGTGGCGGAAACGTCTAGCGGGATCCCATAGATACCCTCTGTGGACATGGTAATCTGGCCAAAAAAACGACTGAGCGAAACGCCCTTAAAGGCAATGACATCCGGCATGTAGGGACCGAAGAAGGCATACAGGCAAAAACATGTGGCAATTACCGATAGGGCCGGACCGATGACCCGCCGGGCGGCTTCCAACAACATGAGCAGCAGGATCAGTCCGATAACAAGATCCCGCGTGATGGGTGAACCATAGCGTTGATTGATCCCGGCATAGTCCACTGCAATGTAAACGGCGGCAAAGCAGGCCACAATTGCAATCACAAAATCCCACCAAGGGATTCGATCTTTAATGGAAAGAAATTTAAGACCCAGACGGGTTGTTTTGAAGGCGGGGTAATTTAAATAGACGATCAGCAGGGCAAATCCCAAATGGATGGCTCGGATAAATACCGTATCCAGGATCCACCAGCTGGCAATGGAGAGTTGGAAAAAACTCCAGATGACCCCGATGGTGGGAATCACCCATTTTGTGACATTCTGGGGTCTTCTGGCAATCCCCTCCTCCTCTTCAGCCATCTTGCGGGCAATTTCGAGCCCTTCATCCTTATCCTGAGTCGTATGGTTATTGGTCATTTGGCCCACCTATTGTCCTGTTTGGATCCAAAAATGCATTCTATAATCGTAAGTCAATCCAAACCCGGATAAAGCGGAATTCGCCGGCGCGGATCCGGATTTCAAGGAATCAGTAAGTTCGCTTCGATCACGATTGGAATGATGGAAAGCTGGCCTCCGGCTCGCAGAACCTCCGGTTCGGAGAGAATCTTGGAATGATAGGTTTAAATAAATCAGTATTCAATACACATATGATTCATTAATTTTCTTGCTTTGATGATTTTTTTAGCGGAAAAACCAGAAAACAGATGCTTGCCGAGCATCATTAGAAAAGTAGATTCAACGTTCCTTGCAAAATAGTTCGTTTTCCGCTTTTCATGGCCAAAATTCCTAAATTCCACTATTCCATCATCCATACGGCTCATCAAGAGAATGGCCGCAAAAAATATAGCGATTTAATTAAATTGTAGAAATTCCGATACATCAATTACGCCTTCCCCTGCGGGCAATTGAATCATCATCTTGCTGTAATTGGATCAATTCGGATGGATAGGCGGCGGTCTTAGGCCGCCGCCTGTGTGTATCTAGCGGTATTACTTCAGTCCAACTTCTTTATAATATTTCATGGCTCCCGGATGAATGGGGGCGCTCAGGCCTTCCAGCATGTTCTCCTTCGTCAGACCGGCGTATGCCGGATGCAGCTTTTTGAATGCTTCGAAATTATCGAACACCTCTTTGGTAATCGCATATACGACCTCATCCGGCACCTTGGCGGAGGTCACAAATGTAGCTTTTACACCAAAGGTGGGGACATTTTCTTCATTCACTGCACCGGGGTAAAGCTCCTTGACCCGGGTAACCGCTTTGGCATAGTAAGGATATTTCTCAAGCAGACTTTCTACATTCGTAATGGGTACGAACTTCACCTTGCGTACGCCGGAGGTGGCCTCTTTATAGTAGCCACTGGGATGTCCAACCGTGTAAAAGGCGGCATCGATCCTGCCGTCCTGGATCAGTCCGGGGGCTTCTGCGGCCTTTAAGCTTTCGGCATTAAAATCCTTTTCGAAATCCAGGCCGTTGGCAGTTAGCGCATCGATGGCATTTTTTCGATAACCGGAACCGATGTTTCCGATGTTGACGCGTTTGCCTTTTAGATCCTGCAGGCTGTTGATATTGGCATCAACGGCTGCAATCAGATCCACTGTTTCCGGATGGATTGAAAAAACCGCACGCAGATCCTTCTGGGGGCCTTTCTCTTTCCAGTTGGCGATACCCTCGACTGCCTGGTACTGCCTGTCGGACTGGGCCACGCCAAAATCAAGATCGCCCGTCATAACGGCATTGATGTTGAACACGGAGCCGCCGGTTGACTCCACCGTGGCCCGTATTCCGTATTCCTTGCGCTTTTTGTTGACCATTTTGGCAATCGCGCCGCCGGTGGGGTAATAAACGCCGGTAATGCCGCCGGTTCCGATGGTCACAAACGTGGTTTTGGCATCAGCCATTTTTTCAAACGGCCCGAATCCCGCCAGAAGGGAAAGTCCAAAAATAAGTGCTACGGCAATAACGAATGTCCTTTTCATATGAAACCTCCGTTGTTCTAAAATGTTAGCGATTAAATTAAATGTTTCCGGTTTTCCAAACAGAAATCCACCGTCTTGTTCTCTCACCCCCTTCTAAAAAATTAAGAAATTAATGTGACATCAAAGTATGAATTGCGTTCAGATTATTTCATCCCATATCAAATCAAACACTGAAAAGCAACAGTTAAATGCTTCGGATTGGGAATTGGCTTGGATCGTAATTTAAGCTCAAAGCTTAAAGCTCAAGGCCCAAAGTCTGTAAGGTGGTTACGGTCGTTAAGTTCGTTAAATAGATTAGATCGCACTATGTTCTAACCCCGTAATCCATAATCCTTTTTCCTTATACCTCAAACCTTAATCCTGATGCTTTTAGCCTTCAGCTTTGAGCTTCCCAGCCTCCCCATTTCCAACTTCAGCTTCTCTTTGCCCCATTGCCCTGTGCCCTTCTCCCCATGCCTCATGCCCTTAGCCCTATGCTCTCAGCCAGTGCCGCATAATAT
>JBAVYC010000004.1:0-4012 GCA_049698595.1 Desulfobacterales bacterium
GGAATACCAGCTGTTGAATTTTGTCTGGCACCTTCGGTGCGGCCATTTGAAGCAAAAACCCCGCACTGGAATGACCCACGAGTACAACCGGGGTATCTTGTTTTGCCAGCAGTGAGGTGATTTTGTCCACATAATCGTCGAATTTAATCCCTGCGCGATCATCACCGGCATTATGTCCGGGCATTGTGGGGGCTTGTACTGTGTGTCCCTGCTTTTCCAGCTCTTTAACAACGCCATCCCAGCACCAGCCTCCATGCCAGGCACCGTGAATAAGTACAACGTTTTTTCCCATGATAGCCTCCTTTTATTGTTGCTTCGATAATAAAATTAACCCCTCATCCTTTTGCGAAAGAGTTTGATTCTTGATCGGTGGCGGCCGCTCTGGTAACCACCTTTCTGTATTTGCCAGTATACCCGAGATAGCCATAAATCCCAGTGTTGCAACGTGTGGATAAACATCCTCGAGACGCCCGGAAGCGGAGAAAAACCCTGCTGTTCAACGTCGTGCCGGTGAACGCAGCATCAATGCGGCCCCCAGGCCCACGGTGCTGATCAGGGGCAGGCCCCAAAGCATCCCGCGGTAGCTGCCGGTAAGATCAAAAACATAGCCGGCCAGCAGAGGGCCGATGGCGCCCCCGATGTTGGATACGAAAATCATCATGCCAAAAATGGCACCGTGGGAAGCGGTGCCGAAGAATTCGGCAATCAGCGGCGACATGACGACAAAAAATCCTCCGTGGGCAAATCCGTAGACGATGGCAAACACGAAGAGCATCCACAGCCGATTCGCCAGCAGCAGCCAGCCCAGACTGACACACAGGAAACTATAGCAGATGGTCAGGGCCCATTTGTTTCCGATGCGGTCGCTGGAAAAGCCCATGATAATCCGGCCGACAATGCTCAGCCCCCCGATGGTGGCCAGCACGCGGGTGGCCCAGTTGGGGGGGATGCCCAGGTCGATGGCATGGGGTACAATGTGCAGCAGCACCGTGAACACGCAGACCAGCAAGAGAAAGTATGCCGTACAGATCAGCCACAGCTGCAGATTCTTCAACGCCTGCCGCAGGGTAAATCCTTTTTCAGCGGCCTGGGCGATCTTGGCAGTCACGCGGCCGTCACCGTCGGGGCGCAGGCCGCGCCTGGCCGGATCGCGCACCAACAGCTGGGACAGTCCGATGAACGGGATCAGCACCACGATACCCATGACAAAAAACGCCGTCCGCCAGCCAAAGGCCGTGATGAGCCAGTTGGTAAACAGCGGCATGACCAGCATGCCCACGCCGGTTCCCACCTTGAGTACACCGCTCATGCGGCCTCTTAAGCGGACGAACCAGCGGGCAATGGTGGACAGCAGCACCACATCGGTTCCGCTGATGCCGATCCCCACCAGCAGGCTGTAGAGCAGGTAAAGCTGCCAGAGTGATGTCAGTCTGGACATCAGCAGGTAGCCAACCCCCAGGAAAATACCGCTGATCGCCATGATGAACCGGGGCCCCACCCGGTCATTGAGCCGCCCCAGCAGAATGCTGGAAAATCCGTACAGGCAGAAACTGACGGAAACGGCCCCCGAGATACCCGCCCGGGACCAGTCGTATTCGTTCATCAGCGGATTGAAAAACACACCGAAGCTGTTATAAGCCCCCCATCCAATAGCCTGCAGCAGGAAAGAGGCCGCTACCAGGACGTATCCATAGAAAAACCGATCGTCTCTGCCGGCGTGCGGCTGTATTTTGTCGACGCCTGTCATCGCTCTTTTTCCCACGTCGCTGTCAACATAACATCCCTGGCTTCTGCCCTGTCGGAGCAAAAGGGTCTTTCCGAAAAACCGACTGTGATGAGGCTCGGCCGGCAACATAGGGCGATCTGTTCAAGGCCTTGCAGAACGATAACCTCTCAAATCTCTTTGCGATTAAAATAGCCCAACATTAACACCATTATTAAAAAAATATATAGGGAAAGATTTAGAAGGGGATGGAAAGGTCCCATATTGTGAAAGTCGCTTTTGCTGATGATTGCATCTGCATAGGCCTGCAACATAAAAACCTTGGGGTATAAAACCCGCCACATGGCGGGCCCCCCATCGGCTGAGGAAGAAACAGCGGATCTGACGATGTCACTATTGATAATCTGATAGCCACCATCGGAAATAAAACCAACAAACAGAATTCCCAGGGTAAAAAACGCACTGATAAAATCCGGCATAAAAAGAGATAAAAAGCAGACGCATGCAATCACAAAGAGCAGGTTGATCGAACATATCAAAGATGCGGTCAAGTATCCCGAAATGATGGTTCCCGTTTTTACCCAGACCGTCAGAAAGACCGTCAAGTGAAGTATAAACATAAAAACAAGGCAAAGTGCCCAGGTGCCGGTGACCCGGCCGAGAACATATTGCCATCTGGAAACAGATCTGGAAAGAAACAAAACGGTGCTGCCATCCTGATGATCCCGACTGAATATCTTCATGGAAAGCATGGAAACCATCAGAAGCATTCCGGCGGCAATTAGATGGAAGACAATTTTTGAAACATGCCAGGCAACCGTGGCGGGTTCCACCATTTTTCCATTAACCGTATATCCGCCGTCATAACATCCGCGGATCGTCAATATGAATAGAATAGAAAGACCCAGGAGAACATAAAAACTTTTATGCCGCATCTGGTCTCGCAGGGTGTAGATCGAAATTCTTATGACGTTATTCATTTTCCTGCTTCTATAAATCGGACATAAACATCTTCGAGGGTCTCATGATCCTTGACGATTGCGGTAATGGTATCCTTGATAAGGATTTTCCCTTTGTACAGGATGGCTGCCGTTTCACATGTTTTTTCCACCTCTGACAGCAGATGGGAATTTAAGATCACGGTCACTCCCTGGCCACGGAGGTTTTCAAGAATTTTTCTGACATCGCGAATGCCGATCGGGTCGAGGCCCGCGATCGGTTCATCCAGTATCAGCAGCCTTGGCTGTCCCAGCAAGGCAGCCCCCAGACCGATGCGCTGTTGCATGCCTCTCGAGTATGTCGCGGATTTTTTCCTTTGCGGCCCCTGCATGGCAACGATCTCGAGCACCCTGTCAACCTCCTTTACGGCGTCTTGGCCGGACAGCCCGATTAAAGACGCATGCCGCAACAGATATTCAAGTCCCGAAAGATACGGCGGAATCATGTGCTGTTCGGCGATATAGCCGATGTGTTGGCGGGATTCCGGTTCGGCTGCCGGCCGTCCATTGATTGTAATGCTGCCCGAGGAGGGTTTGATAAAATCGAGCAGCATCCGAACGATGGTCGTCTTGCCGGCACCGTTGGGTCCAAGCAAGGCAAATGACTCTCCTTTTCGAATCGTATAGGAAACATTATCGACCGCGGCAAAGGCGCCAAATTTTTTGGTAACCGAATCAAGTATGATCACTAATCCATCCTGACATGTTCCGAACTTTCCGACAGGTCGATCTCTTTTTCGCCCGTCTTTTCAAATTTCAACGCTCGATTTCTAAAATCTGCAGCATCGATTTTTTCCTTTACCCAGGCATGCCAGGTGTCTATCTGAGAAGAGGCAATTGAGTTAAAATCTTTGGATGGATCGAACCGCGACAACGCATCATCTACTATCCAGACACAATAATTGCATTTTTTCTCACCACTTTCGGAAACGCTAAAAAAATAGCGAAACTGTGAGCTTCCCGGTTTTAGCCCTTCTTTGATCTCATAGCTTTTATAGGACCATGTCTTTTGCATTTTTAACCCCCTGTATCAAATTTTGTGATCGTGTAGTTTGAGCCGAGGTTTCAAAAACTCAGTTCTTCCAGGACCAATATCGATTCACCCGGCCCTGATAATCTAAGACCCAAAACGCCGGCTGTCCACATAAAACCCAATACTGAACTCTTCTTCTCAAAAGTTTGCGCTGGTTCCATCCTGGGCGACGTTAGATTTTGTAGGTTGGGTTGAGTCTACTCCAGACTTTGTTGGGTTTCGTTGCACTCAACCCAACCTACATGTTGCCGGTGTTAT
>JBAVYC010000005.1:0-3925 GCA_049698595.1 Desulfobacterales bacterium
TTTTTTTTGGTGTGCTCTTTATTTACTACAGCCTTCTTTTAGTTCAGTTTTTCCCTCAGCTTAATGGCGCTTTGGAAAGTGACCACTTTCCTTGGAGCCAGCATCAAGTCCTCTCCTGTCGCCGGATTTCTGCCGCGTCGTTTCTTTTTCTTTTTCACACAGAATTTACCGAAGCCGGAGATCAATACGTCATGGCCTGATTCCAGGGAACGCTTGATAATTTCAAGCATTATTTCGACTGTTTCGAATGCCTTTTTTTGGGTGTACCCGTTGGTTTCAACAACGGCTTCGACGATGCGAGCTTTAGTGAGGGTGCCAGATAACGGCATGGTGGGAGCCTCCTTTCATCCGGAGGCCTCAGATTAACAGTAAGGGATTGATTTGTCCAATAAAAAACATGAGCACTCTGTGATGATCACACGGGCACCTTACCGCTGAAGAAATGGAATATATGACAATCCGCAGATTGTCGTTGTGATTTTTGGGATGACCAATAGGACAGGACAAAAAACTGTGTCAAATACGAATAGGCTTTTCCTTTCTCAGCATTGAAAACTGATTTAGATTGGACAAACTAAACAACAGCAAAATTTCGGTTTTAATGCTTTCTCTGCATCCTTTGCGTCTCTGCCTGCCCAATGAAATCTCTGTTGCACATATTTCATCGGGGCCGTGAACTATTACCCTATCTGCAATCAATACTACCACTCACGACTTTCCAGCTTCAGCGGCAACGTAAGGCGGAACGTAGCGCCCTGCCCCTGCTGGCTTTCAATTTTGATATCTCCCCCGAGACATCGGGTCAAAATGAGGGCTCCGGCCAGGCCGAGGCCGTGGCCTTTGCGGGGGACGATGGAACATTCCTTCACCTGGGCGTAGCGCTTGAAGATCAATTCCTGATGCTCAGGTTCGACCCCGGGTCCGTCATCGGAAACCTGCAGCAAAAAATCCTGGTCTTCAACCGCCATTTTGATATCGACCCGGCGACGTCGATGATGAAGGGCATTTTTCAGGAGATTCCCCACAATCTGGCAAAATTTGATCTCATCCTGAAACATTTCGATCTTAGCCGCCTGTGACGAGATATCGAGAAATATCCCATTTTGAGACAACATTTCAAGGGCGTCTTTCTCGGCCTGATATTTTCCGATTTCTTCGGCAAGGGGGCCAGTCATGATTTCCAGCGCATCTTTCATGGCTTGAAATACGGATTTCGCCGGTCGGAATTGAGAACAGATAAAGCAACCGGACTGGGAGCGTCCGATCTCAAGCAAATTGTTGAGCATGGATCTGGTCTTTTTAGTGTTTCGCAGGGTGCGTTTAAGCGTATTTTCCTGCTTGGCGGAAAGGGGGCCGAATTTTTCCCTTCTCTCTAAAAGGGTACGTAAACCAGTCTCAATAATCGCGACGGGATCTTTGAGCTCGTGAATTAAAAATTGGATTTCAAGCTCCCGATAAAACTGGTCGGGTGCTTCCGCGTCGGCCGGCACCTCCGGGTCTTGTTGATGGGATTGGCTCATAACTACTCTCAATTGGAAGTTATTGGTTATTAACGGTTGTCTCGATGATTTACTCTTAATTCGGATTGTTCGGCTACCTTACTCCAAACCACTTTTCGTGGGTGTGAACCGGTCGGCCGGATAAAACTGAACAGATATCGTGGTGCCGCCTGAATCCCTGCAATCCTGCGGTTGCCGGTTATGGGCACAGTCTTCGATGATGCCCGGGCAGGAATCCGCATCTTGAGTTAAATGGCTGCATCGCTGAGAACTCAGATTCAAGCGGAAATGATATCGTTCCGAAAAAATCCTCATCCGCAATAAATCAAAACCTTTGCCACCGGCACCAAAGTCATAGGGTTGGCCGGAGGAATACTGCATCGTATCGTAGGTCGTGAAATAATTTTCGAAAATCAAGCGCTGATTTTCCTCGCTGATCCCGACCCCGGTATCCCGGATTTCCAGTTCAGGGCCAATTTCCCCGTTCCTCACTGATATGATGATCTCCCCGCTGTCCGGGGTGTTTTCGATGGCATTGCGAACCAGGCCTTCAATAATTTTATCGAGAACATCCGCCGGGATCCAAATCGCCGGTACCGCCGATATGCGGGTCTGCACCCTGCATTTCCGGTGGCTGAAGCGCGGTTCAAGCGCCTTCATTTTTTGGGCAACGAATTGATCCAGCGGGATCACTTCGGCATGGATGTCATGGCGGCCGAAAAGTTCATCTATACGCTGACGCAGCCGACGAATAATATCTTTCTCTTCCAGTTCTTCTGAAACCATTACCTCCAGTTCATCGGCACACGCATCCAGCAAAGATGACAGCAGGTAATAGGTCTTATAATCTTTTTCTCTCAAGATGTCATCGATCTGATACTGCATCTCAAGCAACCGGTCCAGATTTCTTTGAGCCCGTTGCAGAATCGAATCCCAGTTGCGGTCCTCGAGTCCGGTGAGCTTTTTTCTTAATAGACTCAGCGAAGCGGTCAGAATGGAAATCGGCGTTTTCAATTCGTGCGAAAGATGGTGAATAACCTGATCTTTGGCCCGGTTTAAACTCTGGACCTCCTGATAAGAACGTTTGAGTTCTTCATTAATGGCGGCATTTTCAATCGGAAGGGCGACATAGTTTGCAATGGCACTCAGCAACTCAACGTCTGGGCGGTCAAAGGTACCTTCTTTTTTGTTGACGGCGCACAACACTCCGATCATGCGGCTCTGAATCTGAAGCGGCACATCCAGCATGCTGCGGGTTTGATAATGGGCCTTTTCATCAACCTGGCTGAAAAAATGAGGATCTTTGGAAGTGTCCGGCACAATCAATGGTTCTCCGGTGCGGTAAACATGACCTGCGACGCCCTTGTCGGCCGGAAAACGTATTTCCTTCATCTTTTTGCCGGTTTCATCGTCATCATACACGGATTCGTGAAAATAAAATTCCTTTTTCTCCTCATCCAGCAGAATGACCGATGCCCCTTCCACGCCCATTAACTCCTGAACTTCCTTCGTAACAAGTTTAAGTCTTTCATCCAAACCCCGATACAGATGCAATGCCTTGGCGATACGGAAAAGCGCCAGATTGATGCGGGCATCGCGTTTTTCGCGGGTCACGTCCCGCAGCGTGATGACCTGTCCGGCCGGTCGATTCTCATCATCATAGAATATAGCGCCATCGATAATGATGTCCAGCAGCACGCCGTCTTTGGTCAAACGTTTGGTCTCAAACCCGTGCAGGACTTTCTCATTAAACAACTGCTGGACACCGGAGCGGGTTTCCTCTTTTAAATTGTCGGGAACAAAGGGGATGATTTTGCCTTTCAACTCTTCCAGGGACCAGCCGAATACCTTTTCAAAAGCCGGGTTCAGATAAAAAACCGTGTTGTCCATATTGAAGACAAACACGGGATCCGGCAAAAATTCGAGAAAAGCACGGTAGCGCTGTTCCGCTCGGCGGCTGGTGCGGGACAATTCCAGGGCGCAGACTTCGGAGTCTTTCAGCGCCTGCTGGGTCAAAACCCTATCGGTAACATCCCTGGCAATGCCTCTGAAGCCAATTTTTTGCCCATGTTCATCTTTAATCAGATTGGCTGAGATCTCCAGATGACGTTCTTCTCCATCTTTGCGGGCAATCTCCCAGTTGATATCGACGGCGCCCTCACCGGCCCGATATATGCTGTTAAAAGCCTCGAAGGCGATGTCGGCATTTTCCGCATTCATAAATTCCCGGAAATTGCGGTCGCGGATTTCCTCCGCCGAATATCCGAATATTCGGCAGAGAGCATTGTTGAAAAACTTGAAATTTCCGTGTAAATCCACCTCGTAAAAACCATCTGCAACATCCTCGATGAGCACCCGATAGCGATCCTCGTGGACCTGGGTCGCTTCTTTTTGCAGTTTTGGATCGTGCTCATTTGGCATCAAAG
>JBAVYC010000006.1:0-13497 GCA_049698595.1 Desulfobacterales bacterium
CCCCTTCACTAAGCTCCCCACCAGCAGATACCAACCGTCTGCCAGTACGAACAACATCAGTTTGAAAGGCAATGAAACCATTATAGGAGGTAGCATCATCATACCCATCGAAAGCAAAACACTGGCCACCACCATGTCAATGATTAAAAACGGCACATACAACAACAGGCCGATCTGGAAGGCCGTTTTCACCTCGCTAATAATAAAAGAGGGAATCAGAACGGAGATAGGTATGTCGGCGATATTTTTCGGCTTTCCCAATTTGGCGATATTGACAAACAACCCCAGATCTTTTTCCCTGGTTTGCTTAAACATGAAGTCTCTTAGAGGCGCCGCAGCGTTTTGAAATGCTTGTTGATTACTGATCTTTTTGTCCAGGTATGGCTGCAAAGCGCTTTGGTTAATTTTTTGCCAGACCGGTGCCATGATAAAAAATGTCAAAAACAAAGCCAACCCGATCATGACCTGATTGGGAGGCATCTGCATGGTACCCAAGGCTCTGCGCAGCAGGGACAGAACAATAACGATACGAGTAAAAGATGTCACCATTATCAGTATGGCAGGCGCTATGGATAGTACCGTCATTAATAGAAAAATCTGCAGCGTAACGGTCGGAGCCATTGATTGTTCGGCATTATCCAGCCCGATGGTAAAGAAAGGCGTTGCCACTGTGGAATCAGCACCCCAGCTGCTGTTTGGCGGCAGAAGAAACAACCCAACAGCGAGCATGGTCACCAGGTGCCAAAGCTTTAGACCTCCGGCTGATGCACACGCCGGTGTGCTGTCCGGGCAGTGTCTTGTTTGGTCAGGCAAAAACCGCTCAATAATTTTCATTGAATTCTGGATAAACAAATCACGCCCTCAAAAAATGTGCTGCAAAGCAGAAATACCTGTTTTCAATCGCTGCTTTTAGCCAGTTTGAATCTGCCGGTCAGACGCTGCAAATGATCCGAAAAAGATGGTGCAATCCGGGCATTTTCCTGCCGAAGGTCATCTAAGACAACTTTATCTTCAATTTTTGTCAGCAGAGAGATGTTGTCATTTGAAACACCTACCACCAGGATAGACCCGGGAATTTCTACTAAGGAAATATTTTTTTTTATTCCGATATACTGACTGGCTATCACTTTTATCAATGCTTCATTAGAGCCACCGACATCTCTCTTTAAAAGTCGTTTCATGAAATAAAAAACAACAATTAATCCACCCAGTACGATGCCCAGTGCCGTCAACATCTGCATAGCGGTTGATAACATATCCGGTGCTGTAATCATTTTAACCTCTCAATACGTTCCATGGGGCTGATTACTTCCGTCAGACGGACACCATATTTATCGTTGACGACCACGACTTCTCCTCTGGCGATCGGTTTTTGGTTCGCCAGGATATCCAGGCTCTCGCCGGCAAGCTTGGACAGCTCGATTACGGAGCCCTGCCCAAGTTTAAGCATATCATTGATCAACATTTTGGTCCGTCCCAATTCCACGGTTACATCCAGAGAAATATCCAACAGGAATTCCATATTCACGGACAAATCAGCGGCTGAAGCTTTTCCCAGCGTTTGTGAACCGCCTGCGGAGAACGCGTCATCGCCTTCCTTAAGATCGGCATTCCGGAAATCCTGTTGTTCAGTGTTGCCATCGGTTGCTGCCATAACTATCTTTCGCCTCCATTCTTCTGAAGCAGTGTTGTGATTTCAACAGCGCGGTTTCCTTTAATGATGCCGGGGAAGCCGAGAAATTTTGGAACATTACCGGCGGTAACTGTAATTAAATCTTCCGGACCCGAATTAAGCTGCAGAACATCATCGATGCGAAGATCCAACAAATCCCTCACACTGCGCGTGGTCAATCCCAACTCCGCAATAAGGGTCACCGACATATCCTGTAATAATTTTTGAAGCTGTTCACACCAGGTATGTTCCTGATCTTCACCACGTGGATATTTTGATGAAAGTTTATCCTTTATCGGTTCCAGCATTAGGTTTGGAATGCATATGTGAAGGTTTCCCGAAAATTTATCAGCTTTAAGGGCAAAGACAATGACCACCATTAAATCATTCGGTGAAGCCAGGTGAACAAACTCGGGTTTGATCTCGGATTTTTTTAATGAAACATTTATGGCATTTATAATCATCCAGGCCTGTTGCAGGCAATTCAAAACCTCGAGGGCAAATTTTTGCATCATGCGCCGCTCAATGAGGGTAAACTCCCGCACCCGCTGGGTCGGTTTGCCATCGCCGCCGAACATGCAATCAATCAGCGAATACACCAGCATGGGTTCGATGGCCAGCATCGCCGAACCGATGAGTGGATCCATAGAAAAAATCGTAAAACTTGTTGGGTTTGTAAAAGTCCCGATACATTCGGAATATTTGACCATTTCGGTGGAAACAAATTCCGCCTCGATAGATCGCTGGAGTGATGCTGAAAGATTCGTATTTAATGACGTGGCCAACTTGTCATAGACTTCTTCCAGCGCATAAAATTGATCTCGCAACATTATATTCTGGGATGTAAGATTATAGGCCACAGCTTCCGTTTCCGGTTTGGCCTCTTCCTCAAGATCGACCTCACCGCTATCCATCGCCGACAACAGCGCATCAATTTCTTCTTGAGATAGGATCTGATCGGACATACAGGCTGCCTTTATTGAACCACGAACTCTTTAAAATAGATGTTGGTTATCTGGCCCCGGGCCAACATACCGTTAATTCTTTCCAGCATTTGATCTCTCAACGCGGTTTTACCTTTCGCAGAGCTGATATCTTCAAACCGCTTGGTGGGTAAGATCGTTAAAATACTGTCTCTCACCTGGGGTAGTCGTTTTGTAATTTCACTCTCCAGTTCCTTGCCGTCCAATTCCAAATCAATGGTAATTCTTAAGTACCGTTTGCCACCCTTATCAGCGAGATTCACAATGAAGGTATCCAGTGGATAAATTGGACCCAACAGTTCTTCCACGGGAACTGAAGCCTCCTGATCGGATGGACTCATGGCCTGGGTTTCCATGGCAGACAGTTTATTCCACATCATAAAAAGACCGCCACCCAAACCAAGCACAAAAACCATCATAACACCAATGAGTATAATGAGTATCTTATTTGACATTTTCCTTCTCACCCTCCGTTGTCAGAACGATTTCCACCCGTCGGTTTTTGTACGATTGATCCGGGCCGCAATAGGTTCCGGCGCTGTCATTCACCGCAACCATTGCTAAAAAATCTTTCGGAATTTCGTTTGTTGATTTTTTCAATATCTATAAAAGCAAGTATTGTGCCATGGACTGGAACAATTTTGCTTCTGATATTCTGGCGGCCTGCATCCGCTTGCGAAACTGAACTCTGTGGATTATAATGAAAGAACTGCCTGGGGGTATCAAGGTGCTATCAATGACGGTACCGGATGGATTCGCGGGCAAGGCGAATTTCGAATCAAGCTCGGGAGTCGGTGTCAACTTTGGCAATTGCGAGTCAAGTCTTTGACGATCGTAGGCGACCAGGGTAGGATGAATATTGCCCGCCGATCCGGCTTGAACGAACCGAATCGTGCGGGTGCCATCCTCGTACCCGGCCGGTCTCAACGAATGTTTCACATCACCGGATGTAATTTATCTGATCGAATTTAGGTAAGTTTTAATCCGGCAACCGCGGTTTTCATTATCGTTTCAAACTTATCAATTCCTGTAAAATTTCATCACTGGTGGTGATTACCCGGGAATTTGCTTGAAACGCGCGCTGGGTTGTGATCATTTTAACAAACTCCTGGGCCAGATCGACATTGGACATTTCTATGGCACTGGGGCTGATGCTTCCCAAACTGCCGCTTAGCGCGACTCCCGGCATGGCTTGACCCGAAGCAGGGGATTCCGCATAAAGGTTGTGGCCCAGCTTATTTAAGCCGAAATAGCTGGGAAAATCTGCCAGCACAACTTGATACAGCGGGGTAAGTTGTCCATTGGAATACGCGCCGAAAACGACCCCACTCTCATCGACCGATACCCCCCGAAGGTTACCGGCGGCATATCCATCTTGGATGTTGAAATTGTAGGTTGAAGCGCCGGCATACTGGGTAAGGTCACCGTTGGTGGCTGCAGCGGAATCAAAAAGATCCCAGGTGATCGCATTGGTTCCGCTAATATCGGCAGCGCCACTATCCAAATTGGTGAGCGTGATGCTGGGATCAGTGCCGGTGGTTAAATTTCCGTTGCCGTCAAAGGTAAGTGTAGCATTGGTGAGGACGATATCCGTAGCCGGTGTGGCAACTGTTCCGGTCGGAACGGTAACACCGGCAGTCCATTCATTGGCAGCGGTTTTGAGAAAAGTTAAAGTTAAGGGTATGGCATTGCCTAAGGAATCGTATACTGTTTGAGTGCTGGCAAAGGTATCATTCACAGCCGCTCCGGCATCGAGGTTTATATCCAGCGTAAAGGTGGTTGTGGCTTGCGGGGGAGCCGTACTTTCGGCGGGAACATTTATATTTTCGATAGCACCCAGGGTGATCGTGCCGTCGGCAGCCACCGCTGAAACCGCAAAGCCTTGAACAAATAATCCATCCGGGTTTACGAGGTACCCCTCTCGGTCGAAGGTAAATTCTCCGGCCCGGGTGTAGAAGGCCGAACCGGAGCCATCCTCAACCATGAAGAACCCTTTTCCATTGACCGCCATATCTGTGGCGTTTGAGGTGTTCTCAACGGAGCCCTGGCTCCATGAAGGTGAGACCCCGCCAAATTCGACGCCTCTTCCGATACCGTCAGTTGTGGATGTTCCCATCGATTGGCTTAAAACATTGGCAAACGAGTATTTGTTGGATTTAAATGCCGTGGTGTTGACGTTGGCAATGTTGTCCCCGATAACCGTCATGGCAGTGGCATTCGCACTTAATCCGGATATGCCGGCAAACAATGAACTTATCATGTCTATTTTCCTCCATTAGTTAAAGTATCATTTTGTGCTTCGAATTGCGGGCCTTCCTCTAAATTCTGGGGTGTTGCCACTTTAGTCACATCGCCGACGGCAATCTTTTGGTCCCCTGAGATCAGGAAAGGGGTATTATTTTCAAAAGTCACTTTGTCTACGAGACCGGTGAAAAATGTTTCGCTTTTAATTTTTTGCCCGTCGGCATCAGCAGCCTGAATTTCGACGGTATAGTCTCCATCTATCGCCGGGTTGCCATCCTTATCCATTCCATCCCAGGGCAGCGTATGCTGACCGGCGGCCATATTCTGAATTGTAAATGACGTAACAAATCCGCCGGCGCTATCATAAACGGTCGCCACTACCGTGTCGGCATCCCTGGCCAGGCTAAAATCACAGCCAGTCGATTCACCAGCGGTTAATTGCAGAAAGTTGCCCTTGGCTGTAATTTCTTTTCCAAGCAGGGATACCGCCTGGGAATTGTTGCTCGATGCCTGAAAATTCTGCAACTGCTCCAAATTATCGTTGACATTGTTCAATTGCTCCAGGGAACTGAACTGGGCCAGCTGAGCGGTAAATTCAGTGGCGTCGGCGGGATTAAGCGGGTCCTGGTTTTGCAATTGGGTGATTAAAAGGTGTAGAAAATCATCCTTACCCAAAACCGGTGCCTGGGAGGCGGCAGGTTGTCCTGTCCCGTTAGTAACTGAATTTAATTCTGGTGTTATCATTTGCGTATCACCCTTTAAATAATTTTTGGTTTTCGACTGACCATTGAATATTTAGCGAAGCGAGCTCGACGAATCTACAATTTCTCTTTTCAGTTTCATGCAAAATAATCCACGGTCGATCCACCGGGTGTCCTTAACCCGGAATCCCCGGTTTGCTCCCGGCGTTCAATTTTCGTATTGTCCAGACTTTTATGATCAGTGTTACGTAGCCGGTCTTTTTCTCGATCAGCTTTTTGCCTGTTATCTTCATATTTATCAGAATCATGGGAAACCGATACTTCCAGTTTGTCGACGTTCAGCCCCTGCTGCTGCAAATCGGCTTTTAGCTGGTGAATATTGTTTTCAAGCATGTCTTTGACGATTGAATATTCAGTCAATATTTTTACGGTCACCAGATGATTTACAGTAGTTACCTGCATACGGACGTGGCCGAGGAAATCCGGTTTGAGATCAATTTTGGCTTCATGCTGGCCGTTTTTCACATGGATGACGACTCTTTTTACGATTTGATCCAGTGTCTGGGTTCGAAGGTTATCTTGGCCGACTTCGGTTTGCTTAGAAAAAGAGGCTGCTTCAAAAGCCTTTTCTGTGGTTTGATTTTGAGAGTTCAGCAGGCCATTGTCCTTGGTAGCGGTGTCGATGTTGGCTATTTTAAGGTCGGTTTCATCGTTGAGGGTGCCATCCATTTTTATATGGTTTCCATTGGCCACTAGCGTATCATTTATCATTTTCGAAACCGGTGAAGATTCATTATTCGGTAGATTATGCTGAACCGGTTCATCGCCAAACCGATTCGCGGGGTTATTCGTCGAAGAAATCCGGTTGAGCAGGCTGTCCCGTCCGGCTGCGTCGGTTTTACTCGAGCTATCCGACCCGACGTCCAGTCCGGAGCCATCTGGACAGGCTTTTCCGGATGACGCTGGTTCTTTGGCGTTTTCATCGGTTTCGACTGTCGATTTTATCACACCGGTCCTGTCCCCGTTATCCGATTGAGAGGGTCCTGCTGAATTTTTAGCCGATTGGATTGATCCGTTTTCTCTGAAATTATTCGTCAATTCCGTAACCATACCGCTTATTTTCACCATAGTATCTGATGGTTTTTCACCGCAGTCATCCGCACCCATGTCGACACCACCGCAACCACCCTTCCGACCCTCTGCGCCGGAAATGATTCCCTTCAACAATTGATCCAAATTAGCAACGTCTGTCGTCCGGTTATTGCCAAGGCCATCCAAGAGATTCCCACCGTTATTAGAGGAGGTCATGCCCACTTGGGCGTTTACGATGAATTGCCGTAACCGGTCTAATTGGGAGTTCATCTCCGCAGATGGCATCGGGTCGTTTTGTCCAACCCGGCCGTTGAGCATTTTTAAAGCAGCCAAACTTCCTGAATTGCCGAATATCCCGTCCAGGTTATCTGAAGAACTCGATCCCTCGGCCGAATGGTTAAGCCCCAATTTTTCAAGGATGCTGATAACCTCTGATAAATTCAAGGCAAGGAAGATCTGACTTTTCACACTATCGAGATCTTCTTCCAACTGTTTCGTCGTTTCAGATATTGCGGTCTCAAGACCGGTTGCGGGATGAGAGGCTGCATCGAGTTTATCATCTGAATGGTATGCAGGGAATGTGGAGGATGTCCCCTCTCCGCCCCCCTGTATTTGTCTATTTGGCTGGTGATCTTTTGATATATGTTCAAAGGTATTCAGGAAGCTTTCACGACTATCCCCAGATGAATCATCGTAGGTTTTGGACACTGCTGAGCGATTCTGTACAAAAATCTCCAGCATGCCACGCGCAATGTCGGGTAACGGGGCTTGATACGGAGTCTGTGGAAAAATAAAATTTGCAGTCACTAGACATTTTCCTTGAATTGTGCATTTACAAAAAGAAGACTTCCCGTCGAATATGTTTGTCATAAGAGCATGGAGTGTGCCAAAAAGTTCCGATAGCGTAATTAATAGGAACCAAAAAGATTGCAATCTTTCTAAGTCACTAAAATATTGAGTAAAAAGTAATTCGATATTTACCGCTCAAATACAAAGTTCAAATCACAGAAAAGTCAACTCATTCTTAATTTACGCTTTTAGAAATCAGATCGGCAATTATTGCCCAAGGATGGAAAACATTACCCGGATAAGTAACGAAAACAGATACCAGGAAATAAAGGAAAATGTATGCGAGATTTTTGAATTCGAAGTTCATAGTGCGGAATGCAAAAGACGGAGATTTCAGATTTAAATTCAGAATAAAGTATCAGAAACCGGCAACCTCAGCCCCTTGCAATATGCCATACCCACGGCTAGATCTTACGGGCATGACGGATTGAAGCAAGTTCATCCATCAATTTACGTTCGTCTTGCATCAATTTTCGTTGATATGCCAACCTTTCCTTGGATTTAATCTTTTCAAGGATTTTGTGTTTTTGCATGCTGGCGATCAACGCTTCGCGCTTCTGATCGACTAACTTAGCTATATTATGCGTATGCCCGGCTTGGTCTTCAATGTCTTTGGACAACTGGTGTATATAATTGATGTGCAACATAATATCGGAAACGGTCGTGCTCTCTTTTTTCTTTGTTTGCAGCTTTTTTAAGCTTTCTTGCTTTTCTCTTTTTTTGCGCTCAAGTTTTTCACGCTCATCGGAAAGTCTTCTCCTGGCTTGGGCCAGTTCCTTCTGACAAGCGTCTTCCTGATGTCGGCGATGGTTGAGAAGTGCTTCCAGTTTGAATCGGTACATCGATAAGTTCCTCTTGTCGATCCAAAATAAACGAATGACTGATAATAGTTTTATTAAGATGCCAGAAATCAGTGAGTCGTCAAAGACTACGGGCTGGCGCAATCATAATGGCAAAATAATTTTTCCTCGAAATTGAGAAAACACGAAATTGGTCATTTTGCATTTCCGTGCTTTCGTGATTAAATCATCATGAGGTTTTCAGCGGACTCGGGAGGGGTTTTCCATTACTACTTTGGAACAGGACATCCAGTTGAGCGAGGCTGTCCTCAAAATTAACTGTTTCTTCAATCGTCTGTCTCAAATAATTTGTAATCTTCTCGAACATTTCAATGGCATAATCAATTTTCGGGTTGCTACCGGAGACATAAGCACCAATATTGATCAAATCTTCGGCCTTGCGATATGTAGCCAGTATTTGCTTTAGCCGATGGGCATTTTTTTTATGCTTATCGTCGATTATATCATCCATAACACGGCTGATGCTGCTTAAAACATCGACGGCCGGGTAGTGATTTTCCATTGCAAGATCTCTGGTAAGATTGATGTGGCCGTCCAATAGCGACCGCAGCGCATCCGCAATGGGCTCGTTGGCATCATCACCCTCTACCAGGACAGTGTACAACCCGGTAATGGTACCGCGATTGGCGGAAGTTCCGGCGCGTTCGAGTAATTTGGGCAATAGATTAAAAACAGACGGTGTGTAGCCTTTGGTTGTCGGCGGCTCCCCCAGGGCCAAACCGATCTCCCGTTGGGCCATGGCAAAACGGGTCACCGAATCCATCATCAAATTGACATGATTACCCTGGTCCCTGAAATACTCGGCAATAGCAGTAGCAATAAAGGCGCCGCGCATCCGGATCAGCGGCAACCGATCCGAGGTGGCAACGACAATGACAGATCTTTCCAATCCTTCTTTGCCAAGTTCTTTGGCGATAAACTCATTGACTTCTCTGCCCCGTTCGCCGATGAGGGCGATCACATTTACATCGGCTCTGGTTTTACGAGCAATCATCCCCAACAATACGCTTTTGCCGACACCCGAACCTGCAAAAATCCCCACTCTTTGCCCGCACCCAACAGTTAATAGGCCGTTGATAACCCGAATCCCTATATCCAACGGTTGAAAGATTCTTTTACGCATCATCGGATTAATCGAAGTTGCATAAATCGGGTATTCACCTTCACTTATTATCGGTCCCTTGCCGTCAATAGGATTCCCGAGCCCATCAAGAACACGGCCCAGCATACCCGGACCCACCGGCACAACTGCCTTTTGCTGCCGTGCGACAACCCGGCAACCCGGTCCGATACCGAGAATTTCTTCCAGGGGCATCAGCAAAACATTATTATCCTTGAATCCGGAAACTTCAGCGGCAATCTTATGGTTACTTTGCTTTGAATAGATATCACATACCGTTCCCAGGCAGGACACAGGACCATGCGCTTCTACAACCAAACCAATAACATCGGTTACGCGACCGGTAGCGCGAATGAGACAGGTTGAATCCAGGCAGGTATGATATCTTGTTAAATCGACTTCGTCGGCCATTAGCGTTCCATAAAGTTATAACTGTCCAGCGCCAATCAATTTTAAATTTTCTCCATCGTGGTTCGAAATGACTCTGCGACGGCCTCTAGCTGCTTTTCAATCCGGGCGTCAATCTCGCCTAAATCCGTTTCGATAATACACCCGCCACTTTGAATATTTTCTGCGGCTTCAAAGGTGACATTTTCAATATTCTGTATCAGATTGGACAGTTGAGACCGGGTTTCTTTGACAAATTGAAGGTCGGACGGGCTCAACATAATTTTAACACTACCTGGATCTTCAACTTTCGCGAGCGCTTCTCTGGCTACGCATACCACAATATCTCTATCGATGCTTATCTCCTGACAGATGACTTGTTTGGCGATGGCCAGAGCGAGTTCTACCACTTCTTTTTCGATTTCCCGGTAGGTGTCTTTGCGAATATTATTTAGCTGAAGCAAGATTTCCTGAAGACTTATTAAAAGTGGTTCTATTTTCTTTTCGGCCAGCGCCTGCCAGGAATTTTCTGCGTCAATCATCCCCTTTTCCCTACCGTCAGCCAATCCGCGCTGATAAGCCTGCTCGTTCAATTGGGCAGTAGATATTGAACCTTTCCGAATATAGCAGGCTCGGTCATCATCAGACCGTGAAGCCATATCGGTGCCCTTTGAACCAGTGGTCTTATACTTAATCCGCTTAAAATTTTCCTCAGTCGGTGAACAACGGTGTGATTTTGCCGACTCATCAATTTGTATATCCGGGAAACAATGCAATCCGCATTCAGCAATCCCACCCTGAGGTGTGTGCCTTGTTGGTTTAGACAATGACCTCTTCTCCTCCGCGTCCACTGATAATGATTTCTCCTTTGGCTTCCATTTCCTGAATAATACTGGTGATGGCCAGTTGTGCATCGACGACTTCCGTCATCCGAACAGGACCGAGATCTTCAATCTCTTCCTGCAACATGGCACCGGCACGCACCGACATATTTCTAAACACCTTGTCCTTGACTTCATCGGGCGCCGCCTTAAGCGCAGTTGCAAGTTCCACTGTTTCGATTTTGCGAAGCAATTTTTGAAAGCCTCTGTCATCAACCAGCACCAGATCCTCAAACACAAACATCCTCTGTTTGATTTTCGCCGCCATCTCTGCGTCTGTTTCTTCGATTTCGCTTAAAATCAGTTCGCTCGAAACTTCATCCGTCTGATTCAAGATTTCGGCGAGTCGATCCACTCCGCCGCTGATATTGGCGACCGAGCTTTTTTTATTTTTAAGGATTTCTTTAAAAACCTCATTGACCTCATCAACTATGTCAACATTCACTTTTTCTAAAGTGACCACTCTGACCGAGACATCCGTTTTTATTTCATCCGGCAAATTTGCGATAACCTCACTGGCTATTGGCGTTTTCAAATGCAGTAATATTATGGCAATCGTCTGAGGATGTTCGTCTTTGATCAGATCAGATATTTCATCGGCACTCAGGGATGCAATCGCTTCCAATCCTTCGGCCCCAACCGATGGGCCCCCGTTCTCATCCCCGGTTTTAAATGATTGACCGGATCGTGCAGGAAGGGCCAATTGCCCTTTTTGAGTTCGCCCGGCGGCAATATCCGCAAACTCTTTGACCACTTGTTCGGTGATCTCTGCCGTTACCATTCCCATCTGATTGAGTTGTTGATACACCACCTGGCGCTCATCCTCAGTCAGACTGGTGAGCATTCCTTCCGATGCCTCTTTACCCAAGGCGCGTATCAAAATGGCCGCTTTTACCGGACCTGTTAAATGGCTATAATCCATAGTAGCTGATGACGGCAACTGTGCTTGAATCGAAAATAATGATTTTACCGGTAACGCAACTTAGTAAGAATTGACTGCTCCGACAGAGTTTCTCACATGGCGGCAGGTTATCGTCAGCCCGCAAACTACTGGTTGATAAGTTAGCGGACTAACCGTTCTTGATCCAGTCGCGCATGACTCCCAAAGAGGCTTCCTTGTCGCTGGCAATCAATTGTGTTGCCTGATTTGTAAACAGGAGATCTTTGGCAGCCGGATCAAACTCGCTCTCAAGCTCACCCACAGTTTTGGGAAGTTGCTTGAACATCTGCATATCTCCAAACGAATATTCAGTCAGCCAGCGGACTAATGGTTTGACAAAAAACATGAAAGATAAAATTAAAAAAAGGCTTAAAAAACCGTACTTCATATAAGGTTGGTACTTTTTAAGAACCTCAAGCAATCCGGGCTCAGGAACCGGTCCTTCTTCCTCCTCCAGCTTGGTCGTCTCAAAGGGAATGTTAACAATGTCAACCTCATCTCCGCGGGTTGAATCGAAATTCACCGCTCGTTTAACGATGTTTTCAAATTTTTCCATTTCTTCGGCGCTTCGGGGGACATATTCCCATTCAGAGTTTCCTTTCTTCTTTTCGGAACGCTTGTATGTGCCATCCACGAGAACCGCAATTGAAATCCGGGTCATCTCCCCTGCCGGATCATTTATGCGACTGATAACCTTACCGATTTCGTAATTGATGGTTTGATCTTTTTTTTCAAAAGCTGAAATGCTTTCCCCAGATCTGTTCTCTATACCGACAGTGCTGTCACCCGGCATATTTGAACGGATGCCGGGTACTCCCTGGGGGGTTTTTCTAGGATCGCTGGTGATTTCATTTAACACCTGTTCGCTGCGAACCACTTTGTTATCCGGCAGATATAGCTCTTCGGTTCTTTCCTGTTTTTTAAAGTCAAAAGAGCATGACAATCTGACGATGGCTTTGTTTTCGCCCAAAGCCGATTCCAGCATGGTCCGAACCCTATTTTCCAGGTTTTTTTCAACTCTGGCCTGATAATCCAGCTGGTCGGAACTGATACTCCCAAAAGACGCCGTGTCATTGGCACCGGCAAGCATTTTCCCGTTGCTGTCGACTACCGTCACATTTTCCGCATTTAGCCGCGCTACGCTGGACGACACCAGATGGACAATCCCCTGGACTTGACTCTGGTTTAGCCATTTCCCCGGCCGCAGTTTCAAAACCACAGAAGCGGTCGCCAGCTCGTCTTCTTCAACAAAAAGAGATTTTTCAGTCATTACAATATGGACTCTGGAACTTTCGATTTCCGCAATCCTGTTGATGGTGCGGGCCAATTCCCCTTGCAGGGCCCTCTGAAAGTTGACATTTTGAGCAAAAGCGGTCATCCCCAGTTTTGTATTGTCAAAAATCTCAAACCCGATCCCGCCGCCTTGGGCGAGCCCTGCGGAGGCCAACTCCATTCGGGTTTCATAAATAAGCTGCTCCGGAATCAGGATCGTTGTGCCATTGGAAGCAATTCGATACTCAATTTTCTGTTCCTTGAGTTTGCTTAATATGGCACTGGCATCTTCCGAATCTAAATTGGCATATAGCGGCTGGAATTCACTTTGCCCCGACCAGTTCAGCAGAAAAAAGAATCCGGCAACAGACCCTAAAACCAATGTTGCCAAAGTTAACTTTTTGCCCATGCTGAGATTGGCAAACGCTGAATTTAGTTGTGACAGTATTTGACTATTGACGCCCATAAAACTCCTGATTCAGTGATGTCCGATACC
>JBAVYC010000007.1:0-8644 GCA_049698595.1 Desulfobacterales bacterium
TGACGGTCCTGGACAACATCAAACTGGGCGGCCATGTGCATTTGAAATCCGGGGTGTTGTCCGGCGGTATCTACTACGGCAGGGCCCGTAAAGAAGAAATGGCGTTTCGCAAACACATTGAAGAAAAGATTGTCGATCTGCTGGAAATCGAACACATTCGTAAACAACCCGTTCACACATTGCCCTATGGTCTTCAAAAACGGGTCGAACTCGCCCGGGCCCTGGCCATGCGCCCTAAAATATTATTGCTGGATGAACCGTGTGCCGGCATGAATCTGGAAGAAACCGAGGATATCGCCCGGTTTGTGCTGGACATCAACGAGGAATGGGATGTTACGATAATTTTGATCGAACACGATATGGGCGTGGTCATGGATATCTCCGACCGTGTGTGTGTGTTGGATTTCGGGCTGAAAATAGCCGAAGGCGATCCCAAAGAGATCCGGCACAACGAGCATGTGATCAAGGCTTATCTGGGTGAGGAGGATAAAACTTATTCGCGGTTGCAGGCCTAGCGCAAGTCATATTTTTGCCACCAAATGCACAAATATAATTCTTAAGGGCCCAGACCCGGATAAACCGGAAATAACAAATTACAAGCATCAAATTACAAATAAATTCCAAATTACAATATCCAAACCCGCCAGCGGTGGATCAAACGCCAATTGTTTGGGATTTTGAATTTCGGTCATTTTGATTTATTTGATATTTGTGATTTGCTATTTGAAATTTTTTATTACTGAAACCCGAACACTGACACCTGAAACCATCATTACCTTACAACATATTGCCAGATAGAACCCCGCTAAGGGCCTAAGCCAATGGAACCACTGCTGGAAGTCAACAACATTGAAGTGATCTATCACAATGTGATCCTGGTGTTAAAGGGGATGTCGTTGAAGGTCGAAGAAGGCCGCATCGTAACGATTTTGGGAAATAACGGTGCCGGCAAAACCACGACCTTAAAGGCCATCTCCGGTCTTTTAAAATCGGAGAACGGTGAAGTCACCGACGGCAACATTCACTTTATGGGTAAACGAATCGACCGACTTTACCCGGAAGAACTTGTACGCATGGGCATCTTCCAGGTCATGGAGGGTCGGAGAGTATTTGAAGACTTAAGCGTCGAAGACAATCTGATTGCCGGGGGGCACACGGTAAAAAATAAGGCCAGCTTGAAACGGGATATGCAGATGGTTTATGAGTATTTCCCAAGGCTTTACCAGCGCCGTAAGGTGCTCGCCGGTTATATCAGCGGCGGTGAGCAACAGATGCTGGTGATCGGCAGAGGACTGATGGCCTCGCCGAAACTTATGCTCATGGACGAGCCCTCCATGGGGCTTTCCCCCATGCTGGTGGCTGAGATCTTTAAAATTATTCAGCGGATTAACAAGGAAGAGGGGGTTAGTATCCTGCTGGTCGAGCAAAATGCCCGGCTGGCCCTGAGCATTGCCGATCATGGCTATGTTATGGAAAACGGTCGCATCGTGCTGGATGATTCGGTTGAAAAGATAAAAGAAAATGCCGACGTTCAGGAGTTTTATCTAGGCTTGACGGAAGTCGGCCAAAAGAAAAGTTACCGGGATGTAAAGCATTATAAACGGCGGAAACGCTGGTTGACCTGAAATTGGCCTAATCCGATACATACCGGGGATAAGTACGCTTTGCTTTTTCAGCATGTTTCAAATCGATTTCTACCGTCAGAAAGGGTTTGTTTTGGGAGGTCACACCCAATACACTTCCCTCCTCAGGCTCTATAACCCATCCGGCGCCGCCAAATGCGATGCTCTCTAAATTGGGGCCGCTCAAATTCGACGACAGGCAGAAGGCACCGGATACAACCGCTGCCGCCCGGCCTCCGGCGACCCACTTGTCAACGGAACTCTTCGGCGTGACACGCGGGCACACAAGCAGGTGAATTCCCTGCTTAAGATATTCGCGGGCATGCTCAAAAAACCACAATTCCGTGCAAATAAGAAAACCCACCTTGGTTCCCTTGCACCGAACTGCTGTAAAGTCTCGTTTTCCCCTTTCGTACCAGGATGCTTCCCAGAAGCCTTTTTCAGGACTTGCCCAAATATACGCCATCATAGTCCCGGCTGCTTAGGATGTTTCCCTTGCCGATTATCTTTGCCTCCAGCACCTCACCCAAAAAAAGGGTGTGGTTGCCCGGCGTGTATGTGGCTGTCACCCTGCATTCAAAATACGCCATACATTCTTTCAGAACCGGGCAGCCTGTTTGGCCGCGCTGCCACTGGATGGATGAGAATTTGGCCTTGGGATCGGGCCCTTTAAAACGACCCAATAAATTCGATTGGTCGGCGGCCAGAACATGCAGGGCGAAGCAGCCGCTTTTATCGATAAGGTTGTGGGAATAGCGGTTAGGATGCACGGCAACCATGATCAACAGCGGATCATAGGAAACCTGGGAAACCCAGGAGGCAATCATGCCATTGATTTCTTTCTTATAAAACGAGGTCAGAACATAGATCCCGTAGGTCATGCTCCCGAGGGTCCGGATCCATTCATTTTTCATGCAGTGTGTCCTCACCGGCAGGTGACACCCACCCTGTTGAGTGCCACTTATCTATAATATGGTTATGGGGTGCGAAACCTGATTTCATATCCGAGTGGCAGAGAAGAAAACTGAGGAGGCGTTAAAATGGACACCTCCCCGTTATTCATCCTATGTTGGGCGCAACCTGCTACCGATCTCCCCATTTCAGGCTGGGCTCCCGCCAATCGGTGACGGGAATAAACTGTTGCTTGGTTGCGTCGCATTGCAGGATCCGGTATTCGTGGGTTCCTTTTCTCATATTCGGTCCGTATTGGATCTTGCCCAGACCGCCGGTGTCGAAATTCTGGATACTTTCCAGGGTATCGACCAGTTTTTCGCGGGTGAGATCGGGGCCGATATCCTGCAGGGCCTGGGTTAAATAGGTCAACGGGGTCCACATCAGCGGCATCAGTCGCCAACCCAGGGGCTCTTTGGCGGCTTCCTCTCCCAGCTTGGCGGTAAAGAGCTTTTCCATTTGTATCCATCCCGGAACCCGTTCATGGCGCATGCCCAGGTTGAAGAAATGATAGTGGCCGCCGGCCAGATCGCCGGCCATAAATGTTCTGGGATCGACAGTGACATAATCGCCGAAAAAGACAGATTTCCACCCGATCTTGTTGGCCTCCTGGAGCAGCGCTGCATATACCGGAGCGTATCCGGCATAGAAACAATGGGTCACCCCCTTGGCTTTCATTTTCATGGCCTGGGGATTCAGGTTTTTGGTGCCGCGTTTATATGCCGCCGCCGCCACTTTAAGGCCGTATTTTTTAGCGCCGATTTTAACTCCCTTGAGGGCCGATTTGCCCCACTCGTCGTCCTGATAGACAACACCGATCTTGGCGTTTTTGGCCTTCAGGTCATTGACGATATAATCCAGCATCATAATGCCGTTATCCTCGTCGTTGCAGGCATACCAGAACAGATAGCGGTTGGGAGGGTCATACATGTTTTGGGTCGAGGCGGCGGTCGGAAAGACCGGGACCTTCTCCTTTTCAATATCATCCAGGATCGCCGTGCACGGGGTAGAGCCGTACACGCTGATGATGGCAAAGACCTTGTGTTGGTGGACCAGTTTGGCAAATGCGGTTTTGGTGAGAACCGGGTCATACTTCATGTCTTCCACGACAAAATCCACCTGGCGCCCATGGATACCCCCCAGATCTTCATTGACCCATCTCTTCCAGACGGCCAGGGCGGATGTGACCTGTTTCCCCAGATAGGCCCCGGGACCGGACATGTCCTGAAAGGTGCCGAACAGAATCTTGTCTTCGGTCACCCCCACTTCGCTGCAGATGCCGGGGGTGATCAACACCCCAATCGTGAAAATGCACAGGATGGCCAATGCAACATGCAAACTTGTTTTTTTCATGATACCCTCCTTTGTTTAGATTGGTTTGATGTAATTCCGAAGCTTTATTCGTTTTACAAGAACCTGCCGCATTTGTTAAATTTTTAGCCTAATAAAACCGTCAATAGGTAAAAGGCCAGGGTTTCCAATAGCGCTTGATCCGTAGCCAAATACCGCACAGACCGTCCGGTTCGAGCAGCAGGAAAAAGATGATGACCAGTCCGTATACCACCACGGCGACAGCCCCAATGCGCGGCGACAACATCGGATAGGCGGATGCAATCGGACTGGAAACGGCATTAATGACCTCCGGCAGTAAAACCATGAATACAGCCCCCAGAATGGACCCCATGACCGTACCCATGCCGCCCACGATTATCATGGCGATATAAAGCACCGATTGATTGAACGTAAAATGATCCGGTCCAATGAGGCCGAGCAGATACGCGTACAGTGCTCCGGCCATGCCGGCGAGAAATGAGCTGACGATAAAAGCCATGATTTTATACTTGGCCAGATGGACGCCGATGATCTCAGCGGCGATATCCCGGTCCCTCACGGCGACCAACGCCCTCCCCGTGCGGCTCATGGCCAGATTCTTGGTGAAAACGGCAGTGGCGACAGCCAATACCAGGATGACGTAATAAAAAGACTCGTAGCTATCCAGTTTGAATCCAAACAAATCCGGGCTCGGCAGTTTGATGCCCCGATCACTCTCGGTCAGGCTCTCCCAGTGGTAGATGATGTGCTCGACAATAAACTCAAAGGCCAGCGTGGTCACCACCAGATACAACCCCCTGAGTCTCAGAGTGGGTATTCCCACCACCGCACCGGCGGCGGCTGCCATCAACCCGGCCAGCGGCAGGGCCGCCAAAAACGGAAACCCGGCTTTGGAGCCCAGAATGGCTGCCGTATAGGCGCCGATACCCATAAAGGCCGCATGCCCCAACGAGATCAAACCCGTATAGCCTGTCAGGATATTGAGGGCCAGGGCGCTGATGACCGACACACCACAGACGCCTGCGACAAAAACAATGTATTTGCCGCCGAAAAGAGGCAGGGTCAGGACAAGAACAGCTAGCAGGACCAGAAAAATTCTGGCCGCCGGGCTGGGGAATATTGTCAAATCCTGACGATACGATCGTATGCAAAAGCGGGTAACTGCCATAATGTTATTTATAACCGTTCACAGGTTCAGGGTTCACCGTTCTGTGTTTGCTTTCTTCCGTTAACCTTGCGTGTAGGCTATCCCGCCGGAAGTATGGCGGGATGAAACCTTCATTTTTTTACAACATGTTGCCAGAAAAATCCTGATAAAGACCTATCCCGCCCCTGTCATCCGCAAAGTATCAGACCCGTTCAATTTCTTTGGTTCCGAACAGGCCGTAAGGTCTTACCATCATAACGATCAATACGATGACATAGGCGGCAATATCATTGATGCCACTGCCTAAATAATCCTCGAGATAAAAACCCGCCAGATTTTCGATCACACCGATGAGCAAGCCCCCGATGATGGCACCCACAACACTGTCCAGGCCGCCGAGAATCATGGCCGGTAAGGCCTTGAGCCCCATGTGTCCCATGATGGGTTCAAGAAACGTAAAACTGGCCAAAAAGATCCCGGCAACGGTTGCCACCAGAGAAGCAAGGGCCCAGGATGCCGTAAAAACTCTTTTGACGTTGATGCCCATCAAAAAGGCGGTCTTGGCGTCTTCGGCCGTGGCCCGCATGCTGATGCCCGAGCGGGAGTATTTGAAAAATAGAAAAAAAATGATCAGCAGGATGGCCGTTGACACGATCGTATAAATCTCTGCCTGATTGACGGCGGCACCGAAGATCATAATGGGTTCATCGGGAAACGGGCTGGGAAACTGCAGTTCTTCGTAACCCCAGATCAGGCCGGTAAGCCCGCGCAGGACATTGGCAAGGCCCAATGTGACCATGATGACGGCCAAGGCTGGCTCACCTACCATGGGCCGTACCACCATCATTTCAAGCACTGCGGCGATGATGCCCATCAGGACAAGGGCACAGAGAAACCCCGGGATAAAGGGAAGTTTAAAAATAGTAATAACGGCAAAGGTCATGTAAGCCCCCAGCATCATTAACTCCGGTTGGGCGAAGTTGAAGATGTCGGTGGATTTGTAGATGAGGACAAATCCCAGAGCGATACAGGCATAGACACTTCCCCAGGCCAACCCCGTGATCGTAAGCTGCAGGAATATTTGAAAGGCCATCCAAACTCCCTTCTATCCCAATTGATTTAAAAACCAATTGGGAGATATTCGTTTGATTGAGTTTTTTTCGCTTAATTGGAGTTCACCTTAAGCGCGGCTTTTACTGCTGTACATTGCTTCGATAATATGACCGAATTTTTTATTTACCGTCTTGCGCCGCAACTTTAAGGTGGCCGTCAGCTCATCGTCGTCGTGATCCAGTTCTTTATCCAACAGTCTGAACTTTTTGATGGTTTCAACCTGGGCAAAATCCTTGTTGGCCTCATCTACCGCCTGTCGAATCAGCTCCAAAACCCGGGAATTTTGAGACAGGCTTTTGAAGGTCGTATAGGCAATGCCGCATTCCTGGGCCCACTTGCCGACATTGTCGTATTCAATCTGGATCAGGGCGGTCAGATACTTACGTCCGTCACCGATGACAATGGCCTCGTTGATGTACGGACTGCACTTCAAACGGTTTTCGATCTCAGACGGAGCGATGTTTTTACCGCCGGATGTGATGATAATTTCTTTTTTGCGGTCCGTGATTTTTAACCTGCCGTCCTCGTCCAGTTCACCGACATCGCCGGTGTGAAGCCAGCCATCGACGACCGTGCGGGCAGTCGCGGCCGGATCTCTCCAGTAGCCGACAAAGATATGATCACAGCGCAGTAAAATCTCGCCGTCTTCGGCGATTTGTATTTCCAGCCCGGGAATCGGCTTGCCTACCGTGCCCAATCTGACATCATCGGGCAGATTAATCGTAGCGATGCCGGTCTCTTCGGTCATGCCCCAGCCCTCCAAGACCGGTACTCCGAGCGAGTGGAAGAATTTGAGCACTTCCGGTGCAATCGGGGCAGCGCCGCTGACGGCAATTCGCGCCCGCAGCAGGCCCATCTCTTTTTTAAGATGGCGCAATAAGGCCAGATAAGCGAGCCCATATTTGATCTTTAAAGAAATTGGAATGTATTCTTTGGCAAGTTTTGCTTCCGCCATCCGCTCACCGACCGGCAGAAACACCTGGTACATCTTCTGCTTCAACCACGAGGCGTCCTTCATTTTGATCATGATGCCGGCCATTATTTTTTCCCAGATGCGGGGGACCGCCAGAAAAAAAGTGGGTAAAACTTCCCGCATATCCGTGGAGACGGTTTCCACGCTTTCGGCAAAGTTCACCGTTGCACCGGAATTAATCGGGAAAAAAACCGACATCATGCGTTCGGCCACATGACACAGCGGCAGGTAGGAGACAATTTCGTCGCTGTCATACTGCGGCAGGACCTGGCCTTGGGCCTTAAGGAATTGGACGACATTGTCATGGCTGAGCATGGCACCTTTCGGGGGCCCGGTAGTCCCCGAAGTGTAGACCATGATGGCGATATCTTCGGACTGGACCGTTGCCACCGTTCGGTAGTATTTATCCGGATCCTGTTCTTCTATCTTACGTCCGTTTTCTTCCACCGCTGCAAAGGACATGATCATGGAGTCCGTGTAGTGGCGCAGGCCCTTCATATCCGTAACAATGATCCGTTTGAGCAGGGGGAGTTGTTCGCCGGCTTCAAGGACTTTGTCCACCTGTTCCTGATTGTCGCAGACCACAAAGATCGACTCGGAATGTCCGATCACATACCCGGCTTCCTTGGCCGGATTGGTGGGGTACACGCCTACCGCAACGGCTCCGGCACTTTGGATGGCCAGATCGGCATAGAGCCATTCGGGCTCATTTTCACCGAAAATACTAACGTGATCCCCCTTTTTTAGGCCCAGTTCCATTAAACCGAGGCAGAAATGCCGTACATGTCGACAGTACTGGTTCCATGAAATTTCCTGCCAGATGCCGAATTCTTTCTCACGTAACGCCACGCGGTCGCCGTATCTTTTGACCTTACCCAGAAAAATGTCGGGGATGGTGTCTTCTTTCATCAACCGGCGGCCCCCTTGATCACGTTCTCGTAATTTTCTCCGAGGTAAGCTTTCTGAACTTCCGGATCTTTTTGGACCTTCTGCGGGGTTCCCTCAGCGATTTTTCTGCCGAAATCCAGCACACCAATGCGCTCGGAAATGTCCATTACGACCCCCATGTCGTGTTCGATCATGACGATGGTGGTGCCCAACTCCTGGTGTACATCAAGGATAAAGCGCGCGATGTCTTCGGTTTCCTCCTGGTTCATGCCGGTCATGGGTTCGTCCAGCAGTAAAATCCTGGGCTCCTGGGCCAGTGCCCGTCCCAGTTCCACTCTTTTCTGCACACCATAGGGTAGATTGGAGACGCGGTATTTGCGCCACTGTTCCATCTCCAGAAAATCGATGATTTCTTCGACTTTAAGGCGGTGCTCTGTTTCTGCTTTGGCACGATAACCCAAAAATCCGTTTTTGAATAAACCGATTTTAAAATGATTGTGTCGGCCCAGCAGCATGTTGTCGATGACATTCATGTTGGCAAACAATTCTACATTTTGAAAAGTCCGGGCTATTCCGATCTGGGCAATCTGATCCGGACGTTTTTGGGAAATATCATCT
>JBAVYC010000008.1:0-2682 GCA_049698595.1 Desulfobacterales bacterium
GTTTTTTTGATTTTGGCCGCTGACCGTTATGGACTTTCCTATTACAGTTATGAGCGCATCTGTTCGCTTTTGCATATGACTGTGGAGCAGTATATCAGAGCCCGCGATGGTTTGCTTGAAAAAGACCTAATCGCCCTTGACGGTAACCTTTTCCAGGTGCTCTCTTTGCCTTCCAGACCCACTGAACTTTCAATGAATAAACCCAAACGGCAACTGACGCGTACACTTGCTTTATAAGGATGTTTTCCTGGGTAGCGATGGTTTTAATCCGAGCGGTCATTTCCAAACGCAGTTTATTGGCAATGTTTTTTGTAACATTATTCGTTCAATAAGAAAATATTGGTTCCGGGTCATATAAATTATTTTTTGTATTTTATGGCCAAAAACTGTATTGGGCTATTTTTACTATCTTCAAGAGATTGAATATTTTCGATTGAAGATTAAATATTTAAGGTTGCTTCCAGCGGGTCAATTTTTATAAGAACCATCATAAAAATGACAGAGCGAAGCGACATCCATAAATATTCAATCGTCAATATTCAATTCCGGTTTATCCGGGTTGGGTGTTATAACAGTAGTCGCAGGTCACACGCTTAAAATGACAGGTCTACTTATGACCACCTCATCTTCAGTTATTTTCTTTCATTTTATTTGTTAATAATCCAAATGGTTCCTGATCCCTCAAAAGGAGTTCCGTCATTTATCTCGCCATAAACTTTTAGGTTTAGCTTGGTAGGAAGGTCCAAATCCATCGTACCAATTATATCAATTAGATCCTTTCGGAGAAAAACGGTTAGGTATTTCCCATGTACCGGAAACTGATAAGCTGGATAAATTATCTTGCACTTTGGGCAGGACAGAACAGATAACTCAAGAGAATCGTTGCTGATTGCGTGGGGATCATACTCGTCAGGCAAGCTTATCCAAGAAAAAAATATGTTGCCTTTGGAGTTAAGCTTCAGGACCCTGGGTTGAATAAATATGCCTATAGATTTAGGCGGTTGTCTCGGTACAAAAAAAGAGCTTGTAGAACCTGCAATAATGTAGCCACAATTGGGGGTTCTCTGCATTGAGCTTTCTATCTCTATATCGATCTTTTCGAAGGTCTTGGCCCCGATATATCCGAAGGAGCGACTGCCTCCAAAAATAAGTATAGATGCGATTAGTGTATAAAAGAAAACTTTAAAAAATGATCCTTTCCTTTTCATTTTTGGACACCCCTTCCTTATCAATGTATTCGGTATATTGGAATAGTGTCTTGATTAAACGGACGAAAAGGGCCTCTAACAGCAATACGCCGCCAGAGGATATCACATCGGCATCTTCTGGTAACCCTTTGTCATGGTTTTCCCCACGAAGGTTAAGGGTTAAAAATCAGCGACCACCAGTTGGGGGGGATGAGGATGGCCCCTGTAAGGGGCCGGAGCCACCTCTGCTGGGGGCCGCTGATTTTTTAATGGTTTTTGTATATAGCTAACAGTAGGTGAATTTCGGATCAGGATGGGACTCAACTCAGAAAAAGGTTCTGGATGAGACCAGCGGTTAGAAAGAGATGAGGTTCAACATTCCGCTTCCAGGCAACGCGAGACGTTTGATCAAGAATTTTTCGTTAATTTACTTTAATTTGTCATCATTGTCAAGAAAATCTTAAAAACACGACATTGTAGTAATTTGAGATGTCATGCTCGGGTTAATATACCTTTCAGTTTAAGTTTTCATAAGAATATCAGACTTAGTGCATGGCGTTGGGTATAATTAATACTAGCTGGGGGAAAAGGATGAGGATGATTATACTGATAATACATGCCATTAAAAAGAAGGAGACACTCTGGAAAATGGTTCCCAATTTGATGTCGGGTGCCAGGGCTTTGACAACATAAATATTAACACCCACCGGGGGGGTGATGGCTCCCATGGTGGTTACCATGGTCAACAGGATAGAATACCAGATTGGTTCGAAACCCAGGGCCACGCCCAAGGGAAAAAAGATCGGAATGGTAAGCACCAGAAATCCCAATGAATCCATGAAACAGCCGCCGATCAAATAGATGATCAGCACCAGGGCCAAAATGGCAAAACGGGGCACCGGCAGTGCCGCGGCAAAATCAGCCACTAAAAACGGCAGTCTGGTTACCGCCAGGAAACGCCCAAAAATAATGGCGCCGGCAACCAGCATAAACACCATGCAGGAAATTTTAAGCGTTTCACCAATAGAATTCATCAACCCTTTCCAGGATAACCGGCGGGTAGCAACACTGACGACAAGGGTAAAAAACACGCCGACCGCACCGGCCTCCGTCGGGGTAAACAAGCCGACATACAGACCCCCGATAACCAGCACAAAAATGGTGATGGCTTCGATGACACCAAAAAGGGCCTTTCCTTTTTCCCTCAGGCTGGTCTTGGGCCCGGCCGGACCGAACTCCGGATAAAGCCGGCAAAGAACAAAAATGGTCACCACAAATACAAGCCCCAGGACAATGGCCGGAATGATACCGGCAAGAAAAAGCTTCACAATGGATTGTTCGGTCTGCAATCCGATAATAATGAGGACCACACTGGGCGGCATCACCGTCCCCAACGTACCGCCGGTAACCACGGCGCCGCTGCTCAGCCGGGTGTCATAATTGTACTTTTCCATCTGCGGCAAAGCCACCGCACCCATGGTCGCCGCCGTAGCTG
>JBAVYC010000009.1:0-1889 GCA_049698595.1 Desulfobacterales bacterium
GTTTAATTCACCGATGGCTTTGCGGTACTTTTTCTCACAGTAATAAAGATATCCCAGATAGTTGTGGCCGAAAACATCTTGCGGTCGCCGGGCCGTATATTCTGTCATTTCTTTGATGGCCGATTCAAACTGATAAAAAGCGTCCAGGTGGGCAATGCCAAGATACTTGTATGGCTCCGGGCTAGCGGGGTTTAGTTGCCCGGCCTTTTTTAAGAAAGCAATCCTCTTTTTAGCACTGAGAGATGTGATGGTATACAATCTGCCCAACTGCATTACGGTCTTAAAATCTTCCGGATCATCTTCATAAGCAGATTCCAGGTCTCTGATCTTTTTCGCCAATCGGCGGTCGTCTTCAATACGGTAAATGTCATCGCCTTCCAGGGGAATGTCCTGGTTCATCCAGAAGGGACAGCGTGCCAAAAGATCTCCATAGGGATGGCTGGAACGTTCGACACCCCAGTGAGGGTTTTTGCCCATACGCACATATTTGCGCTGATGTACAATGTTAAATTGCCAGCCGTCATTTTTTCGACAGAATAAAAATGGTGCATTCTCCCAGCCCTTCTTTTTCCCAAAGAATATTACCGCATAGTTTTCATTTTGAATGATCTCATAGGGTTTATTTTTATAGGTGAGAACATCTACTTCATATCGGGAGTCCAGCAGATTTTGGAAATCCCGATAAGCCAGCCGGGTGATCTGGGTGTAGACACCCAGGTTCGGATCACGCACTTTATTTTCCCAGCTGCGGATCAGGGTATGCCACGCTTGTTCCGGGGTACCGCCGGCCGGATAATCGTGTCCTGCCCGGGTAATTTCTTCCTGTTGATATTTTGTCAATTGCCGTTTGGCACCGGCGCCTCCGGACAGCAGTTCTGCATCGAGCAGGTCAATACCCGAAACCGTGTAATTGGCCTGATGTTTGATTTGGGCCCGTTGTTCGATTTCTTCCAACACGGCCACAAGTCCGATCTCCACTTGGTCGTTTAAAAAATAAGCCCTCAGCTGTTTATCTTCGATATGACCGCAGAATATGTCCGTGAAAACATCTTCCAGTTCATAGGAGACTTCAATTTTAACGAGTTTCTCTTTGTCCGCCATCAGAAGCAAAATGCCTCTGCCGCCCGTACTTTTACCGATCTGCCAGTTGCTGAACAGCTCCGCCGCCAGCGACTCAATCGTATGGGTTTGAGGCAAAGCGGGGAGCGTGACAATGACGGTTTCAATGGCATAATCCTTTTTGAATATTTCAAGGTAGCGCTCGGTGGATTCTTTTATGTCACCAAGGATACCGGCCTTGTCATAATTATAGACATTGCTTCCGACCGGTCTTTGGGTGATATAATCCCGCGGTGAGGCATTTTTAAACCCGATGGCAATACCGAAACAAACAATGGAGATCAAAATAAGACCGGCTGCTAGGCAGACGGTGGTCGATTTTTTTAAATTCGAAATTTCCATTCTTAAATTATAAATTAAAATTAGGCAAAATTGCAAGATTTAAATAAAATATCAAGATGTTATGAAAATTAAATCGGCAAAACTGTGCCTGACATCGAGGTCAACGGGTGGGAGAAAAAGACTCTGCCGGAAACACCGCGGGTTCAGCTAGCCGTCACCGAAATCATCATCAGCTCCAATACGCCGGACGAAATTATCACCAGAAGCATGGCGTATTTTGATGGGCTTTATAAAGAATTAACAGGACGTAAGGCATCTTGAGTCGAGTAAATAGGTCGTCGAATCTTCATTGGAAAATTGGAATTTTCATTGCTGCGCTTCAGGAATTGTTATATCAATATACCTTTCTTATTCAAAAAATTTCAAGCTATCAGACCCGCGTTCAGCTGTCTTTATATGGCGTTTTCAACATGCTATTGACATAATCC
>JBAVYC010000010.1:0-4217 GCA_049698595.1 Desulfobacterales bacterium
GGCCTCCACCTCGGGACAGACCGGAACGTACTCAACAAACTGCCCCAGGGTGCGGGTCAGGTATTTATCCAGTTTATGACCGCTGTTCCAACGCACTTCATTGCCAAGCAGACAGCTGCTGATACCAATCCTGAAATTTTTTTCCATCATTTATCTGCCTCCCTCGCTGGCCTCAAAGCCCGTAGCACCCAGGGTGACAATCCCCAGATATCCATCGACCGTAATTTCATCGCCGGTTTGAATCAATGTGGTAGCGTCCGGGATGCCGGTAATGCAAGGCAATCCATATTCACGGGCGATGATGGCGCCATGAATCAGCATACCGCCCCTGCGCTCGACAACGCCCGCCGCCAGGGGTACGACAAAGGTTATATTGGGGTCAACCGCATCGCATACCAATACCTCGCCATGCTTAAAATCGGCCAAATCGGAATGTCCCCGGATCACCCGGGCCTTGCCTTTTGAAATCCCGGGACCTGCGGGTTGGCCGATCAACTGCCGGGCTTGAAGCTTATGACCGGATGCCTTCGCAGCCGGAGCTGCTTTCTGGGATTCGGTGCCGAAATCGACCTCTTCCAGGGTCTGCCTCAATATTTCTTTGGCCTGTTCGTCTGTACGGCCTTCAAGGCGCCGTTTGGCTTCCTGGACGGCCGCCAGCAACTGTGCTTCAATACGGCCGAGATAGATATTGTCGTCATCACGCAGCTGATAGCTGCTGCGGGCCAGTTCAAGCAGTTCTTCCGCCCACGCCTTCTGATCGTCATCAAAGCTGTTTAAATAATTCAGACACAATCGATTGATTCTGTCCTTTTTCTCACGGCCACTAGTCTGGGCCGGATGATCGGCCATTTCGAGCAGCAACCGGTATAACGGGCCGGTCCCCAACACACAATCTTTGCCGCCGGTCACCGCACAGGACAGGTCACCAAATTTTTCGATAAATTCATTGATCATGGATAGAAATTTAGCATCAAGGTCTGAATCATCGATCTGTTTCAGCTTTTCCGCCAGATCTTGGTCGCTGCGGATCATGGCAGCCAGATCCATCAACATGTTGTTTCGCGCGATACTGGCCATAGCGGTGTTGGTGAGAAGGTCTATAAATTCATAGGGGTCGGTGGGCTGCAGGGCATCATTGTAGACCTGACCGAACAGCCGCACACCGTGAGCATACGGAATGAAATCCGCCCAGTAAATGTTGACCCACTTGTGGTTGATTTCCCAGCGTGTCCTGATTTCAGCCGCCAGGGCCTGATCCGACAACTTAATCAAATCTTGGGCGCTCAGGCTTGCGGCCACCGAGATCATACCCGGAATGAGCTCTTCTTCAATTTTCCGGCGCAGGTTTTTTAGATTATCAAAGCTGCGGTGCAAGCTCAGATACCAGCCGCGCTCGTCTCCGGGCTTACCGGAACGCAGGGTCGTAATGGGACGGGATTGAAGCAGAACCAGAGAATCTCCCTTAAAAGTCCATTCGACATCCTGGGGCATGTTGAAAGATTCTTCCGCTTTGCGGGCGGTTTTAAATACGAAATTTACCTCTTGGGGAGTCAGGGGCGGATGGGCTGATTTTTCTTCAGGCAACTCTGCCAGGCGCACACCGTTTTGACTTGGTATTATCCAGTATTTGCGCTCAGGGGTGGTATGCGAAACAATCGTATTGCGTGCTCGATCAATTATCCAGCGATCGGGTTCGACAGTCCCGTCTACAAGTCCCTGGTTTAACCCGTAGACGGATTCAATGATACCCTGATTCTCGTCATTGGGATTTCGGGTGAAAGTCACCCCGGACCTGTCGCCGGCCACGGTCTCCTGAACAACCACCGCCATCGAGCTCTTTTCAACATCTAACCCGATTTCCTGGCGGTACATTAATGCCGCATCCGACCACAGCGAGGACCACACCAGGCGGATGTGTTTTAACATCGATTCAACACCGGCCACATTGATAAAGGATTCGTGTAACCCGGCAAATGACGACTGGGCGTCATCTTCTTCCGGCGCCGAGGAGCGCACGGCTACCGTTCTGCCATGGAATCGGTCGCCGATACCGTTGCGGATTTCCTGTGCGAGGTCGTCAGGGAGCGGTTTGGTCAGGAACATATTGCGAATACGGGTGGCACAATCCCAGATTTCTTCCCAGCGCATTTCTTTGAAATCTTTACGATGAAGTTCCAGCAAAATACGCTCACGCAAGCCGGTTCTAAGGACATATTCATGATACGTATCGCTGGTGATGCAAACGGTCCGGGGAATCTTGAAACCGCTTTTGGCCAGCAGCGACAAGGCAAATCCTTTACCACCCACGCGGTAACGATCTCCGGGATGAATTTCATCAGCGGACATAATCCAGTTCATGGTTGCAGGTGCAGCTCCGTAACATTTTGAAAGTTTTTAACCATGTAATAACTATCGACAACTACCCGCACCAGGGCACATGTCGGCGAACGCACAAAATCTTCCAGATGGGGGTGCTTGGCCAGATATTGGCCTAATATGATTTCCTTATCCGCTCCGGCGACCTCTTTTGCCTGGCCGACCGCAGTGACAGAGATGGCCTGATGAAAATCAGAGATCTGATTGGCGCTGCTGTTGACCATGATCGCCACCCGGTTGTCGGCTGTTAAATTGGCATACTTGCGCGTCGTCTTTGGCGTCACGAAATAAATATGCTTTAAATCATCGGTAGCATAGAAGGCCACCAGACTGGCATAGGGTTGGCCGGCATGGTGGGTGGATAACGCTGCCAGGGCTTGAGAGCGGAATAATTCCCCCAATCGTTTCCGAAATTGCGTGTTCGATTCCATGGTAGCGATGTCCGTATGACTATTAGCGCCCAAATGACGGATTTAGGCATTGAAGGAAGTAAAGGATACACTCAATAAATAAAATAGAATTCATTCAACTTCTCAATACCTGAATTCCCGAATTATAGCCATATCTAATTTTCATCCAATCCTGCGGCGGCCGAATCTAGTCCCCGGCGCCCACCAGGGGCAGTTCTTTGTCAATTTTAAAGAATACCAGAAATTTAGATTCGTCTTTCTCGTTGATGTATTGGCGGCGTCGCAGGGACTGCAGCAGTTCGGAGTCCTGCTCCTCCCGGACTTTGGTTAAAAAAAAGCGTTTGCCTTTGTAACCGGGTCCTTTTTCAATGAACATGTAACAGGCATGCGAATTTGACAGAAGGTTATGATGGGTGAGCCGATCGCGCATGATCAGGGCGATGGTTCCGTCCTCTATAAAATGAGGACGGGCATAAATAGCCGCATCCACCTTGCCCTCGCTGTCCGCCGTCGCCAGAATTCCGCTGCCTTGCGTGTTCTCAAAATATTCCTTAATATCCATATAAACCTCCTATTGAAACAAACTGTTTCATCGGCTGATAAGCTGTATGCCTAAATACTGTCCATAGAAAAAGGGCTATTTTCATTGTAAATTCAGTTATCGATGATTGGCTGATGAGTTGATTGGTTAAGTGGTCGTAAGTATGGGTTTTTCCCATATTTGCAAAATAATTGGACACTTCATGTATTAACAATCGCAACATTCTAAAATTATGCTATTAAACATAATACAGAAATCAAAGAAAAAAAGGAGTGGCTGCTACGAAATAATGAAAAATCTCTGGGTGGATCAAATTTTTTTATCAATTAATTTTTGAAACAAGTATGGCAGGCACTCTTCTGCTTTCATGGGTGTACCGGCCAATAGGGAATGCGTATCTAACCATTCTCTTTTATTGGCAGCAATATAGGTTTCTAAATCATGGGCCTCAATAAAATTGTCGGTTCTTTCAGACACCTGTTTTTTGGCAGCTTCATAAATATCAGGGTAATGCTTCATGAGCGCTGCCGCTCCGGTGATATAATGAGACCATTTTCTATCTTCTATTGATATCGTTTCTATTCCATCAGATTCTATCATGGAATAATAATTGTCATTATTAAAAAAATTACTCAATAACATCTTCCAAAATTGAGTTAAATTCTCCGCCGATGACGGGAATTTGCAGCTCATTCCGGATATCACAACGCCATCTTAGGGCTGAAAAAAACAATGTCAACATCGTGGTTTACAGGCTGTTCCGGTCCAAAAAATCTTTAATGGCGCTGTTGACCGCCTCAGGCTTTTCCATCGGCACGATATGTCCGGCTTCCATGATGTGCACCCGGTTCGCTTGTGCAATCGACGCTTCCATAAAATCACCATATTTC
>JBAVYC010000011.1:0-1905 GCA_049698595.1 Desulfobacterales bacterium
CCCCAGAGGTAGACCCGGCCTGGTCTTGAAGGATATGACTGTAGACCAGCGGGCGCTGGCCTTAGAGTTTTTGAAGGTCGGGTTAAGCCGGAGTGGCTATTGGAAGTCGACCACTATCATGCGCCTGGAGACGGTGCTGAGACAGATAGACGCTTTGAACTGGCTGGGTCGGGATCCGGAAAAATACTACTTTTCCTTTTTCGGACCACCGTCTACGACCGGCACCTGGGGTTGGCGGGTGGAAGGGTACCATCTGTCACTCAACTATACGATCGTCCAGGGCAATATGTTTGCAACCGCACCGCGCTTTCTGGGTGCCAATCTGGCCAAAGTCGCAGTCGGAAAACTCAGCGGTGTGCGTACCCTGGGCGGTGAAGAGGATTTGGCCCGGAAGCTTTTGACTTCACTGGATCCGGCGCAAAGGCAAAAAACCGTTTTTCGCGAACAAGCCTATGGCGATATCATAACCGGCAACGATGAGATGGTTTCGCCCCTTGAGCCGGTGGGCATTTCCGCCGCTGAGTTCGATGGGTCGCAGATGGAGTTGCTGGCAAAGCTGATTGACGAATATGTATCGTCCTTGGTACCTGAAATCGCACGGCAACACATGGAAGTCATTCGCAACAGCGGCATGGATCAGATTCAATTCGGCTGGGCTGGAGGCATCGAACCGGGCCGTCCCCACTATTATCGCATTCAGGGGGTCACTTTTCTGATCGAGTCCGACAATTTCCAAAACAGCGCCAATCATATCCACACGGTATGGCGCGATTTTGACGGTGGCTTTGGCTGGGACCTGCTGCGGGAGCATTACTGTGCGGCGCATCAGTTAAAACCCAGAGTAGATTTTTAACCTTAAAATTTAAAAATCGGCGATAATCGACAAAAATATCTAATAATATGAGAAAAAAAGCCATATTGTATCATATATCGCTATAATTATCTGATAGCACACACCATCCAGATAGCCTTTTTGTTAATTACGTACAATAGTTTCCAACTACTTATAGGGGACCCTTCACGCGGCGAAATCGGTCATTTAATTAGTTTAAGTGAAAGGTTCTGCCTTCGCCTCATTTTTGAAATTTCACTTTTAAAAATTCGGGATCAACCAGATGATTATCGATCATCCTCACCGTGATCTCAGACGAAAAAACTCTCCGAAGGAAATGCGTGTGCAGCAATGATCACTGGCATACTATTTCAGGTTCTTCAACTCCACAGACTTTGCAAATTTGCCAAAGCGCCTACCGTCTTGGTTGCTATTCTACCCGCTATTGACTCCGAACAATACTTTAATGACAAACTGGCAGATACCCAGGATGCGATCTATGATGGTAGAATCGGCAATCTAGAACCACTGTTCACTCACAAGAGGTTTAGATATAGCCTTACATGCCTGCTAATTTTGCCGCTTCATACATTCCAAGAGGTAGAAGGATGGGGAAAGATAAAGCCGAATTAAAACTTATTGTATCAAAGCCATTAAATGAACTTCGAAAGCGGGAAGAAGAGTTGTTTGCTCAAGGGGGTGATGAGCTTCAAAGCATGGGAGGCGATGATATCAAAAATTTAGTTCACCAGCTGCGGGTACATCAAATTGAGTTAGAGATGCAGAACGAAGAACTTCGCAGAACTCAAGTGGAAATCGAATACTCAAGGCAACGGTATGCCGATCTTTATGACAATCTGAAAATGGAGGTTGAAAACCGTACCTCCGAGCTGCAGGAAGTAAATGCGAAACTAAAGCGTGAATTAGAGCATCGTAGGCAGGCAGAAAAGAAAATACAGGAAAATGAGTTGTTTTTGCAGAATATTTTTGATGCGATCCAGGATGGCATCTCGGTGCTTGATAAAGACTTGACCATTTTGCGAGTCAACCCAACCATGGAGAAATGGTATCCC
>JBAVYC010000012.1:0-2398 GCA_049698595.1 Desulfobacterales bacterium
ACAAAGCGAAGCAAAGACGGCACTTGGCCAATTGCTCACCCTGGTCCCGGATTTCTCAACTCAAGGGCGATTGCTGATCAGCCGTTATGTAAAGGTCGACGACCTTGTCGATGGGATTATAGATGGACTTCGAAAAGCGGGTTTGGCCGATCTCGGGTGACGCTAACGGATGGAAGCAGAACTTGGTTTAACCAATATCTTACCATAATTTAACGTCTCGGAATTTCTACAATCTGCTGATCATATAGAGGTTTTTTCGGGGCTCCCGAATTTGACCTAACGCCTTAAAAATATTTAAACGCATTAAACAAAAAGCTTCTAACCTTTATACCTTTCCTGAAAGAGGACGAATCGTCCCGGAATTGCGGGATCAAGGGATACTTCAATATCGGGAATTCGTCATATCCCCGTGGAGAATCCTATATAGAATTTCAGAAAAGAGTGTCCTATATTAGTCCTTTGAGAAACCGATGGGCTGAACAAACCCGAATTCCGTCTTTTGTCACAAGATCCATATCTGCCTCAAGGACCAACTGTGTTGCCGTTACGGACGGAAATCGGATTTTCAGGTATCGCAGGGCGGAACTGGCCACTTTTTCTTTGGTTTTGCATTCGATGAAATGAATCGGATGTCGGTCTTCGACGATCACAAAGTCAACGTCGCGCTTATCGACATCCCTGAAATATCTGAGTTCGGTATCATGTCCTGCAGTATCCTGGCGGTAGAAGCACCATTTTAAGAGATGGCAGGCCACCAGGTTTTCAAAGCGTAGTCCCTGATCTGAAATGACCGTCCAATCGAGATGGTAATGCTTGGCTTCCTTCTTGACAGCTCGGATTTTAGGCGCCCCGAAGGGATAGATCCGAAATATCATGTAAAGATTTTCCAGCATGGTAATCCAGCGCGATACAGACTGGTGCGATACCTGCAAATCCTCACGCAAGGCGTTTAGCGAGAGCGGGGAACCAACCAATTCCGGCAGGCGAATTGCCAGGTTTTCTATCAGACCAAGATCCTGCACATTTTCCAAGTCGGAGAGATCGCCCTGAATTATCCTTGAGCGGTACTCCCGACTCCAGCGTCGGGTTTGCCGTTCCGACTGCATGCAAAAAGGCTCCGGGAAACCGCCGAAGACCATAAGATCCTTAAGAGCAGACTGTGAGTCACCTCCCACCTCAACATAGGTCAGGGGCAGTAGCCGATAAAAATGGTAGCGTCCCTGCAAAGAATCACCTCCGCGTCGGTAATAATCCAGACGAGCGCTGCCGGTGACAAGAATTAGAAGCTCTTCGGCGCGTTTGTCGAACAGGCCTTTAACGATCTGACGCCAGCGTGAATATTTATGAATTTCGTCCAATATCAGAAAACCAGGCCCGGTAGGGAAGCTTTCTTTGATAATTTTTTCCCGGTCAGCAGCTGCATCCCAGTTTAAATATCGGTTCGAAATATCACATCCAGCAAGTTGACACAAATGCTTTGCCAGGGTTGTCTTTCCAGACTGGCGGGGACCACCGATAAACACCATTTTGCGTGAAAGGTCATCGGCAACCGACGACTCGATGTAACGATTGATATAATGAGAATTTACCATTTTTTAACCTGCATCATAGAATACACGCGAGTATTTTACGATGGATATTAATTTACTCGCCGTCAAAAGTCAACATTTTGATTGAATTCAAAGCGTATCAGGCATGCCGCAATCCGGAGCTTGACATTCGCTATTGGCGCACCAGCACGGGTTTTGAAGTCGACTTCATTCTGAACGATATGAGTGTGGCGATTGAAGCCAAAAGATCCTCAAAGGTGCACAGCACTCACACCCGGGGACTCAGAGCTCTGCTCGAGGGACATCGGATAAAAAAGGCAATTATTGTTGCCCTGGAGAAACATCCCCGGAGGCTTGAATCCGGACTGGAGGTATTACCCTGGCAAAATTTTCTGGAAAAGCTCTGGGCGGGTGAAGTCGGCGTTTAAAATTTAAAAATTCATGATCGAAGATCAGTGATTTTACATGATACCTTTATTGGTCTTTTCATCTCCTGATTCGCCTTGGGCTTTTTTGAGTTCGGTGACATCTTCGCCGATGCTCAAGGTGCCGGTAATCCAATTGTTGAGAAATAAATCCATTTGACACTTACTTTTATTTCTCTTATATGGTTGGAGCGGGAAGCATGGGCTCATATACCGACAATAATTAGTCGTTAAATAGCGCTTTTATGATTCATTCGTTTCACTTGAATTGCCCAAAGGCCAAAATCCCTATTCCAGTCCTCACATCCAAATGAAACGTTGTTATTCAGCAGAAAGAAGCCGCCTGCGAGACCAACGTTCTTCGCCTGCGTTTCATTTTGGCGATTTCAGACCCGACTGTTTTATTTTTTGGCTCTTTATTTG
>JBAVYC010000013.1:0-10573 GCA_049698595.1 Desulfobacterales bacterium
TGCTGGTGATCGTGTTTATGATCATTTACTATAAAATGGCGGGCTTGATCGCCGACATTGCTCTATTTCTTAATATATTGCTGATCGCCGCCGGATTAAGCGGATTCGGCGCCACCCTTACCCTGCCTGGAATTGCCGCAATTATTCTTACCATCGGCATGGCAGTGGATGCCAATGTAATCATATTTGAAAGGGTCAAAGAAGAACTGACGCTGGGAAGAACACCGCGAGCGGCCGTCACTGCCGGCTATGACCGGGCAACCCTGACCATCTTGGACGCCAACGTAACCACCCTGATTGCCGCGGTTGTTCTTTTCCAGTTCGGCACCGGGGCCGTTAGGGGATTTGCCGTCGCCTTGAGTTTGGGGGTCGTCGCCAGTATGTTTACGGCCCTTATCGTATCGCGGTTGATTTTTGAATATATTTTGATGAATAAAAAATCCAAAACGCTAAGCATCTAAGCTTTTTCCGAGACTGCGCTCGGGAAAAGTGCCCGGCGGGGCGGCAAGCACGCTGATAATTTATATAAGTGTCAGTATCTAGCATCTTCTTTCCCTGACACCTGAAACCGTCAGTTTCTGACAACATGTCGTCAGATGAAACCCGACAAGGGCCTAATACGCAAAACGATCAAAGGGAAAATCAATGCAGTTTATCAAGTCGGACGTTAATATAAATTTGATCGGTAAAAGAAATATCGCTTTTTTTATATCGATTGTGATGATTGCTCTCAGCATTACTTCTCTAATATGGCACGGGGGTCCCAAGCAGGGAATCGATTTTGCCGGCGGCACCCTCATCCAGATAAAATTTCTTGCACCCATAAAGATCGATGACCTGAAAGCCGGCCTTCAGTCCATCGGACTCGGCAAGTCTACGGTTCAATCGTTCGGCGAGGAGGATTCAAATGAGTATCTGATACGCACCGACAGTTCTGTTATGGCTGCCGAAGGCTTCTCATTGGATGTTGAAAAGGCACTGGCATCGGCAACCGGCGGAGAGCTTGAAATCCGGCGCATTGAAATGGTTGGCGCCCAGGTAGGACAAGACTTGAGGGAAAAAGCCTTATTTGCCATGTTTTATGCCCTGTTGTTTATCACTATTTATATTTCGGGACGTTTTGAATTAAAATGGATGATTAGCGGAGTGATGGCGGTGGCATTAATCGGCGCCGTTTATATTTTCACCCTGTTCAGTGTCAGCATCCCCTTTTTGATTGCCGCGGCACTGATCGTCTCGCTGGTGTTATTCTGGTTTCTAGAACTCAAATATGCCATGGGAGCCATCGTCGCGCTGATACACGATGTCACCATTACAGTGGGGATTTTTTCAATTCTCGACAAAGAGTTTACTCTGGCAATTATTGCAGCCCTGTTGACCATCATCGGTTACTCATTGAACGACACCATCATCGTCTATGACCGTATTCGCGAGAACTTGAGAAAATATCATAAGCATCCACTGGAATACATCTTGAACCGCAGCATCAATGAAACACTCAGTCGCACCATATTGACCTCGGTCACCACCCTGTTTGTGGTCGTCACCCTTTTTATTCTTGGCGGCGGGATTATCCATGACTTCGCTTTTGCCTTGATCATAGGGGTCGCTGTGGGTACCTATTCGTCCATCTTTGTTGCCAGCCCGATCCTTTTGACCTGGCAGGAACGGCAGCGAAAAAAAAAGCGCTGAAAAAGAGATAAATTACTTCGAATTGCCTGATTTTGTTAATTGGTATGCGATGAAAATTCCCCCTTTTTTCATAGGGGGTTTTTAACGCCCGTCCATCATCTATTCGGATTTTTCAGAAACGAATCAATCTAAGCAGATTAAAGACAACCGCAAATCATAAATTATGGACAATATTCGACCATGGTTTCTTCTTAAAAGTGTACCGGGGGTTGGAAATCTCCTTTGCAAACGCCTGTTAGATATTTTTGAAACACCCGAGAACATATTTCGGGCATCCGCCGAAAAACTTCTCCAGGTAGACGGCGTCTCCCGACGCCACGTGACCGCCATAAAAACCCACAAAATGCCCTGGAAGGTAAAAGCTGAACTTGATCGCTTAGCCCGTAAAGAATATGAGGTAATTACCCTGGCAGATCCGGATTATCCCCGGCTTTTGCGTGAAATTCCGGATCCGCCGCCCTATTTGTACGTATCCGGACGACTGGGCAGCTCGGCCTTGAAAATTGCCGTGGTCGGCTCCAGAAATGCAACCGGGTATGGTTTGTCGACAACCAAAAATCTGTGCGCCGGGTTAGCCTCCCTTGGCATAATCATTGTCAGCGGAATGGCTCGGGGCATTGACACCGCCGCGCACGAAGGTGCTATGGCGGGGGGCGGGGAAACCATCGCCGTTTTGGGCAGTGGTCTGGATCGCATTTATCCGGTGGAAAATTCAAAACTCTTTCATCGGATTTCTGAAAATGGTGCGGTTGTGTCGGAATTTTCCTTGTCGACGGAACCCGAAGGCCATAATTTTCCGATGCGCAACCGGATTATCAGTGGCATGTCTCTAGGAACCGTCGTTGTGGAGGCGACCAAAAAAAGCGGTTCTCTGATCACAGCGCGGCTGGCCGCAGAGCAAAATCGCGAAGTTTTTGCGGTGCCCGGCAGCATCCAATCATTTAAAAGCACCGGCACCCATACACTCATAAAACAGGGGGCCAAACTTGTAGAACATGCCCAGGATATTGTCGAAGAATTGGCACCTTTTCTCGAAAACAATATGCGACCGGGAAATACCCTTACGGATGAGGTCGATGAAGATCTGGCAACCCTCAGTGTTGACGAATCCCAGGTATATATGGCCCTGGAGCCCTATCCGGTCCACATTGACAAGTTGGTCAGAAAACTCTCCCTGGAACCGGGAAAACTTTCAAGTATCTTGCTAAAACTGGAACTTAACGGCATGGTTCTACAATTGCCGGGAAAATTTTTTATATTATCAGACAAGCGGCACAAGCATTAATCCCATGGTTGCATAAACAACATGGCAAAGTGCAGATAATGGTTTGTTATATAGGAAAAATAATATTGAGAATTCAATTTTTTGGGATATCCCCAATGGTGAATTCAAAGGATAGGGCCGATTTTGCCATGTTGTTTACCCTGCGGGAAAGCCGGAGAACTTCAGATCCTGTGTTGTCAAGGGATCAAGGTAACCGACTACAATTTCACCCTTGACGCCTGGGCTCTGAAGCCCTCCGGCTTTTGCAACGTTAGGGTTAATCAATCCGTGCCCGCAATGCTTTTTGTGAAAACCTCTGTGATTATTGATCCAGTCAGCATCGACAAATCAATTTCGATGCATATATTCAACTTCCTAAATAGCAGGAAACACCGGCTATGTTTGCGCTCGATAGCCGAGCCCCGGGTTGATTTTCTTTTTGGCATATAATTCTACAATCGGAATCTAGGCGAGGAATTGCAGTGAGTAAACCTTTAGTTGTCGTGGAATCTCCCACAAAAGTAAGAACGATTAAAAAGTATCTTGGATCCGACTATAAAGTTGCTGCCACCGTAGGACACATTAAGGATCTTCCCAATAAAGAGATGGGCATCGATGTGGAAGACGGTTTTAAACCCAAGTACCAATATATCCCGGGCAAACAAAAAATTGTAAAGAGTCTGAAGCAGGCTGCCGGAGACACCCATGATGTCTATCTGGCCCCTGACCCTGACCGCGAGGGGGAAGCCATCGCCTGGCATACCGCCGATGTATTGAAAAAGAAGGGCCGTAACTTTTATCGGGTGCTTTTTCATGAATTGACCAAAGATTCCGTTCGCAAAGCTATGACCTCCCCCGAGGTCCTCGATCGCAGCAAATATGAAGCCCAGCAGGCCCGCAGGATACTTGACAGACTGGTCGGCTACCAGGTATCACCGCTTTTATGGCGCAAAGTAAAAGGCGGTTTGAGTGCTGGACGGGTTCAGTCGGTGGCCGTCAGAATTATCTGTGAGCGAGAGCGTGCCATCCAGGCGTTTGTATCGGAAGAATACTGGTCGATCACCGCCCATCTGAATAGCGATGTCCCGCCGCCGTTTGCCGCCAAACTGGTTAAAAAAGACCTGGAAAAAGTTAAAATCCCCCATGCCAAGGCAGCCGATCAGATATTAAAAGAACTCAATGGGGAAAAGTTTATCGTCGAAAAAATTCAAAAAAGGACGACGAAGAAAAATCCATTGCCGCCTTTCATCACCAGCAAGCTGCAACAGGAGGCCATTCGAAAGCTCAGATTTAGTGCCCGCAAAACCATGATGGTTGCCCAACAGCTCTACGAGGGAATCGACCTGGGCCCCGGTGAGCCGGAAGGGCTAATTACCTATATGCGTACCGATTCCACCAGAATTGCAGCGGAAGCGGCTACAGAAGCGCAGCAATTAATTTTGGAGCGTTTTGGTAAAGATTATGCCCTGGATAAACCCCGATTTTTTAAAAACAAGAAAAAAGTGCAGGATGCCCATGAGGCCATCCGTCCGACTTCGGTTTATAATACACCGGAAAAAATAAAGACCCATCTTTCACCGGATCAACTGGCCTTGTATCAGCTCATCTGGCAGCGATTTATTGCCTCCCAGATGACCCAGGCTCAGATCAACCAGATTTCCGTGTCTATTCGGGCCGGCGTCTATCTGTTCACGTCCAGTGGCTCATCGATAAAATTTCCCGGATTTATGGCGCTTTACATGTCGGTGGATGACGAGATCGCGAATGAATCCGAACAGAAAAAACCAAAGCTACCGGATCTGACCGAAGGGACGGTCCTTGAACTCGAGAAGCTGGAGCCCAAACAACATTTTACCATGCCGCCGCCACGATTTTCGGAAGCGTCCCTGGTAAAAGAGCTCGAGGAAAACGGCATCGGTCGCCCCAGCACCTATGCCAACATCTTATCGACCATCCGGGGTAAAGGATATGTAGACCTGCTCAAAGGCTATTTCAAGCCGAGTGAACTCGGCTTCATAGTCAATGATCTTCTGGTACAAAATTTCCCGGATATATTTGACGTCGAATTTACCGCCAAAATGGAAGAAAATCTGGACCGGGTTGAATCAAAAAAGCTTGACTTCCTGCAAGTCCTAACCCGGTTTTACCAGCCGTTTAGCAAAGACCTGGACACTGCATCCGAGGAAATGCTCAGCGTAAAAGGCGTCGGCATACCCACTGATCTGATGTGCCCCCAGTGCGGTAAACCGGTACATATTAAAGTCGGAAAGAACGGACATTTTCTGGCTTGCACGGGATATCCGGATTGCACCTACTCCAACGACTACATCCGGGATGAAAAAGGGAATATTCAACCCGAGGAACAATCCGAAGAAGAAGTCACCGACAAGGTGTGTGACAAATGCGGCAAACCGATGGTTGGCAAAAGAGGCCGCTATGGAAGTTTTCTGGCCTGCAGCGCTTATCCTGAGTGCAAAAATACTCAATCTTTAAATTCGAACGGCAGTGGTAAACAAATCGGTGTCAGCTGCCCGGAAAAGGACTGTTCCGGAGACATCGTCGAGCGGACCTCCAAGCGTGGTAAAGTCTTCTATGGCTGCAATCGTTATCCAGATTGTACCTTTGCTACCTGGGATAAACCCCTTGATCGAGAATGTCCGGTATGCGGTGCCAAATTTCTGGTTGAAAAAACCACAAAAAAACAAGGAACCTTCGTCACCTGCCTGGAACAGGGATGCGGGTTTAAAGAAAAAGGTTGACAACTTGTATTTTAATTGCTAATTTTCCGAAAAAATTGGACCATGTTGAGATTATGATTAAGGAATCTGCCGTTAGAAATCTTATTAGCCTTATTATTGTCCTCGTCGAAGGTATAATTATCTTCGGCGAGACAAAGGGTTGATAATGGCATAAATTCACCGATCACAAAAAAAAAATCCGTTATCAGCTCAAAAAGCCGATAGCGGATTTTTTTTTGAAAGGACAAACACCATGAAACTCACCGGCGCACAAATACTGATGGAAGTACTGAAGGAAGAAAAGGTCGATACGATTTTCGGATATCCCGGTGGAGCCGTCATCGATATTTATGATGCGCTGGCAAAAACAGATATCCGCCATGTGCTGGTCCGCCATGAACAAGGCGCCGTGCATGCAGCCGACGGATATGCCAGGGCTGCCGGTTGCGTGGGCGTCAGCCTGGTCACATCGGGTCCCGGCGTGACCAATACCATTACCGGCATCGCATCGGCCTATATGGACTCCATTCCCATAGTCATTCTCAGCGGTCAGGTTCCCACCGGACTCATCGGCAATGACGCCTTTCAGGAAGTCGATATCGTCGGCATCACCCGTCCCTGTACCAAACACAACTATCTAGTGATGTCGATTGAAGAGTTGGCCCCAACTGTCAAAGAAGCGTTTTATTTGGCCCGTTCCGGTCGACCGGGTCCTATTCTGGTGGATATTCCCAAAGATATCACCAAAGAATCCATAGAATATGTTCCCGTTAGTGAAGTTAAGCTCAAATCCTACAACCCGACCTATAACCCGAATATGAAACAACTAAAGAAAATCGTAACCCTCATTGAGCAGAGTGAAAGACCGATTATCTTTGCCGGTGGCGGCGTGATTCTTTCCAAGGCCTCGCAGGAGCTAAACGAATTGGGGCGCAAAACCCAGATTCCGGTCACCACATCCCTGATGGGACTGGGTGCATTTAAAGAATCAGACCCCTTATCACTGGGAATGATCGGGATGCATGGGACCTACAGAGCCAATATGTGTACGGCTGAATGCGATCTGCTTTTGGCCGTCGGAGTCCGTTTTGATGACCGCGTCACCGGAAAAACAGATGCGTTTGCGGCCCAGTCCCAGATTGTCCACATTGATATTGATCCCACCACAATTCGCAAAAACATTCCGGTAACCATCCCTGTCGTGGGAGATTGCAAAATCAGCCTGCAGCATCTCAACCGGTTGATCGATCAGGTTGATCTGGGGGATCTGACTGTGAAACGAAAAAAATGGTTTGATCGAATCGATGAATGGAAAAGCACCAACACTCTGGCCTATCAACAAACGGATACGATCAAGCCGCAGTTTGTGGTCGAAAAACTCTGTGAACTGACAAAGGGCGAGGCCATCGTCACCACCGAGGTCGGCCAGAACCAGATGTGGGCCGCTCAGTACTATCAATATGACCGACCCAATCATTTTATAACCTCAGGGGGCTTGGGTGCTATGGGATTCGGGCTGCCGGCCGCCATCGGTGCGCAGGTTGCCTGTCCCGATAAAGTAGTCGTGGACATTGCCGGCGACTCCAGCATCCAGATGAATATCCAGGAAATGGCCACTGCCGTGCAGAATTGTCTGCCGGTTAAAATTGTGATCTTAAACAACGGGTATATGGGTATGGTCAGGCAATGGCAGGAGTTATTTTACGATAAGCGCTATATCTGCACCGGTATGGATTGCGCACCTGATTTTGTAAAACTTGCCGAAGCTTACGGGGCTGTGGGCTTGAGAGCCACAAAACCCGAAGAGGTCGAGCCTGTGCTATCGGAAGGACTTGCTGTTGCCGGACCGGTGATCATGGAGTTTATCGTTGAAAAGGAAGAAGGGGTTTACCCGATGGTTCCTGCCGGAGCGGCTATCACCGAGATGTTGCTGGTGTAAAAAGAGGACAGAAATCAGAGGACAGAAGTCAGAAAGCAGAGAACTGAAAACAGTTAAGTGAAATCAGATGACAGAAGATTGAAGTCGGAAGGATTGGAAGACAGATGTCAGGTTTTATTTTTACTCAATCAACTTATTCAACCCTGTCAACTCAATCAACCATATATACCCGCAAACCGCAACTCGTAATGCGCAACTCGCAACAAGGATATTTTCATGAAAGAACAAAAGCACATCATGACCATGCTGGTCGACAACCAGCCGGGCGTACTATCCAGGGTCGTCGGACTGTTCAGCGGTAAAGGTTTCAATATTGAAAGCCTCTGCGTTGCCCCAACCATGGATCCTCAAGTATCGAGAATTACCATCGTCACGATGGCCAATCCACCGGTGATTGAACAGATCGAAAAACAGTTAAGGAAACTGATCAACATCATTAAACTGCGCGATATGACGGGCCCCAGGGCCGTTAAACGGGAAATGGCCCTGATCTGTGTTAGAGCCAAACCGGAGCATCGCGCCGAAATATTGCGCATCGTTGATATCTTCCGGTGCAAGGTGATTGATGCCGGTCTCGAACATTACATCATCGAGGTCACGGGAGATGCCGAAAAATTAACGGCCCTGATAAATCTTCTCAGTCCCATGGGTATCCAAAAAATAGCCCGGAGCGGCGCACTGGCGCTGTATCGGGAACCCAAATAGGCAGAAGAAAATACAAATCAAACAAAGTGATTCTAATAACCTATAAATATAGTAGAGGTAAATATGACACAATTTAATTTCGGTGGCGTGGTGGAAGACGTGATTACATCCGAGGAATTTTCGTTGCAGAAAGCCAGAGATGTCCTTCAAAATGAAACGGTGGCCGTTTTAGGCTACGGTGTCCAGGGGCCGGGACAAGCCCTCAACCTTCGGGACAACGGTATTCGCGTCATTGTGGGCCAGCGTGAGGGCGGAAAAACCTGGCAGCGTGCCGTGGCGGATGGTTTTATTCCCGGAGAAACCCTATTTCCCCTGGAAGAAGCGGCAAAGAAGGCCACCATCATTCAGTACCTGCTGTCCGATGCCGGTCAGGTGGCAACCTGGCCAAGCATAAAAGCATGCCTGGATGAAGGCAATGCATTGTATTTTTCCCACGGATTCGGCATTGTCTTCAAGGATCAAACCAAGATCATTCCCCCTGAAAATGTGGATGTTATTTTGGTCGCGCCCAAAGGCTCCGGCCGAAACGTAAGATTGAACTTTCTGGATGGCAGCGGTATCAATTCCAGTTATGCCGTGTTCCAGGATTTTACGGGCAATGCCAAAGAGAGAACCCTGGCCCTGGGTATTGCCGTCGGATCCGGGTATTTGTTTCCCACCACCTTTAAAAATGAAGTTCACAGTGACCTGACGGGGGAACGCGGCGTCTTGATGGGATGCCTGGCGGGGGTGATGGAGGCGCAGTATAATCTTTTACGAAAACACGGACACAGCCCGAGTGAAGCCTTCAATGAAACCGTCGAAGAACTGACCCAGAGCCTTATCCGGCTTGTCGCCGAAAATGGTATGGACTGGATGTTCGGCAATTGTTCGACAACCGCCCAACGCGGTGCCCTGGACTGGGCTCCGAAATTCAGGGATGCTGTGGCACCGGTATTTGATACCCTCTATGGTAAAGTCGTTTCAGGTGAAGAAACCCGGCGTGTTCTCGAGGCCAACAGCGCAGCGGACTACCGGGAAAAACTGGACAAAGAATTGGACGCACTAAAAAATTCAGAAATGTGGCGAACCGGCGCCACCGTCCGATCTTTGCGACCGGAAAACAGGAAAAAACTATGAAGGAACCAGTTCTATTATACGATACCACCTTGCGAGATGGAACCCAGGGTGAAAACATCACCTTTTCGGCTGATGAAAAAATTAAGATTGCATTGCGGCTGGATGATTTCGGGATAGATTACATCGAGGGCGGGTGGCCCGGTTCGAATCCCAAAGATATGCAGTTTTTCGACCTGGCCCGACGGGTGGAATTCCGTCGGGCCCGTCTGGTCGCTTTCGGTTCCACTCGCAAACCCGGTATCCAACCGCAAGCAGATGACAACCTGAAAGCGCTTATCGCCAGCAAAACACCAACGGTTGCAATTTTCGGCAAATCCTGGGACCTACATGTACGCGAAGTCATGAACAACAGTTTGGACGAAAACCTTGCCATGATTCATGACACTGTCACTTTTTTAAAAAGCAACGATCTTGAGGCTATTTATGACGCCGAACATTTTTTCGACGGCTTTAAAAACAACCCTGACTATGCTCTGAAGACCATAGATGCCGCCGCAGATGCCGGAGCGGATTTTTTAGTTCTGTGTGATACGAATGGCGGCACCCTGCCCTTCGAGATCGAATCCATCATTGCCAATGTCCAAAAATTCATCCTTGCAAAAGGATTGGCGACATCCAACCATTCACCGTGTCGGCTGGGGATCCATGCCCACAATGATTGCGGCCTGGCAGTGGCCAACTCGATTACCGCTGTGCACAAGGGCGCTGTCATGGTCCACGGTACCATTAACGGCTACGGGGAAAGATGCGGCAACGCTGACCTGACTTCTGTTATTCCGATTATCGGCCTGAAAATGAATCGTCCGTGCGGATCTGAGCAAAATCTTGAAAAACTCAAAACACTATCGCGGTACGTCAGCGAAACTGCAAATCAGGTTCCTTTGAACAGCCGGCCGTTTGTCGGCAAAAGCGCCTTTGCCCACAAGGGCGGCATCCATGTGAGCGCCATCATGAAAGTTCCCAGAGCTTATGAACATATGGAGCCGGCACTGGTCGGCAACCAAAGACGGGTGCTGATTTCCGATTTAGCCGGCAAAAGCAATGTCGAATTCAAGGCAAAGGAACTCGGTGTCGAGTTGGGCGGCAACGGGTATGACAGCAAAAAAATTGTTTCGG
>JBAVYC010000014.1:0-9048 GCA_049698595.1 Desulfobacterales bacterium
ATCAAATTCCTCCTTTTCGGTTCTAATATCGTCGATCCCGGTTTCGGGGGTGCAGTTATCCTGGATATGTTCGATGCGATCATCCATCTCCGAAATCAAAATGTGCAAGTCCTCAATATTAGGCAGAATCCGTTCTCTTTCACCGCCGGGCAGCTCCTCCATCTTGCGGACGATGTCATAAACATTGGCTTTCCAGGCCGTCAGTTCCGCCTGCATGGTTTTACAGCAGTTTCTTGCTTTCATGATGCGCTCCTTTCTGTTTGGGGTTATGAGACATTGTTTTTATTTGATCGATGAGGGGTGTTGGATCCCTCAACCTTGGATTCGATTTCTCAGTTCTTTCCGCTTTCTGTTTATAAGCTCGGGTGATTAATTTTTTATGTGCGCTGGCGATCAATTCGTCAGCCGTCACCGGAACCAGTATTTTGATCACCTTCACCCTCTTTAATTCCAATTATCATGCCATATGCTAATTTTTTTTTATCAAGCATCGGATCGCAATATAACTATTTGAAAATAATATTAAAATTTAGTCCTAATTTGTTGGTTGAATATTTTGGGTGAACGATTTAGCGTTAACTTGACATCCATATTATCGTTACTTATACTTTCAAGTAACGATTGGTAACGTTGATGTAACGCAAACCGAAAAACTTGAACCGGAGAAGTCATGCCGTCTAAAACCCACCAAATCTGGAATACTCAATTTATAAGCCATATTATTGATTCCATGGCAGACGGGGTGTTTACCCTGGATGACCAGGGGCACATTACATCCTGGAACTACGCCATGGAGCGTATCAGCGGCTATCCGGCTGATGAGGCGCTGGGCAAAACCTGCCAGCTTTTACAATGCAGTCGCTGCTTCGGGAAACAGTGCCCGGCGAGCATTAAGAAATGCGCAATTCTCGAACATGGAAACGCAGAGGCTAAAGAATGCCTGTTGAAGCATAAAGACGGTCACACTGTACCTTTAATTAAAAATGCCAGTGTGGTGAGGGATGACGATGAAAATATCATCGGGGTTGTCGAGACATTGACCGATCTGACCGAATTAAACAAAGCGCGACGGGAGGCAGAGCAGGCACTGTTGCGTCTGGGTGAGATGCATCGGATGGATAAGATAATCGGTAAAAGCCATGAAATGCAAAAGGTGTTCACCGCAATTAACGCCGCCGCCATGAGCGATGCAACCATATTGATTCAGGGCGAGAGCGGCACAGGAAAGGAATTGGTGGCCGGAGCGATGCACTATAGAAGTGAGCGGGCAAATTATCCCCTGATTACCGTTAACTGCTCCGCCCTTTCTGAGTCCTTGCTGGAAAGTGAACTTTTTGGTCATATAAAAGGTGCCTACACGGGGGCAACCCATGATCGAACCGGTCGGTTCGAAGAGGCAGACGGTGGAACGGTGTTCCTTGATGAAATTGGAGAACTCAGTCCATTAATCCAGGTAAAGCTGCTGCGTGTTCTTCAGCAAAGAGAAATAGAACGGGTCGGCGAATCAAAAAAACGCAAAATAAATATCCGGGTTATTGCAGCGACACACCAGGATCTTTACAATCGGGTACGGGAAGGTCATTTTCGTGAAGATCTATACTACCGCCTCAAAGTCTTTCCCATTCAGCTGCCGCCCCTGTGGAAACGCAAAGAAGACATTCCGCTGCTGGTCGGCCATTTCATCGAAAAACAAAATAAAAAGACCGGCAAGAAAATTATCGGCCCATCACAGCATGCCATGCGAATGCTTATGGATCACAACTGGCCGGGCAATGTTCGTGAAGTGGAAAACGCCATCGAACACGCATTTGTACTGTGTACGAATGATAAAATCGATTGTGATGATCTACCGGTGGAAATACGCCAGTCCGGGTCACAACCGTTATTTCAGGGAAATTCAAAGCCTTCTGTGAAGACCCGCTCAGCGGGCAGGAAACTTTCCCGGGAAAATTTGCTTGAAATGCTGGAGGCCTGCGATTGGAACAAGGCCGAAGTTGCTCGCCAAATCGGACTGAGCCGCACGGCCGTATGGAAATACATGAAAAAATGGGATATCCCGCTGAAAAATCCTGTTTAAAACATAAGCACTCACAGGTTCGGAGTTCTCGATTCGACGATTCGGTCTGACCTGAACCTTGAACGACACCCTCAGGGTCAATAATAAATCTGCCCCGGTTTTCAACGCCCGCGGCTTCATCAAATATCCCGAAAACCTTTCCAACGTTACCCCCGGAATCTGAATTAAATCGACCCTGCAGGCCGATTCCCACAGGGCCGATTTAACGCTAAAAGGGGTGGTAGATGCAAATGGAGGTAAATGCCAAGTAATAACCCCTGTGCAAAGAAATAAGAGCAAATTTAATGCCAAAATTTAGGGGTTGATTTTTTTCTGCGCCGTGATGTCGTATTTTTTCATCCGGTTCCAGACCGTGACCCGCGAAACCCCCAGGATGTCGGCCGCCCGGGACTGATTGCCGCCAGCTCTTTCAAGGGCCTCGATCAGCTGCTTCTTTTGCATATCAGTACGATTGAGAAGTGGTTTTTGGGTATTTTTAACAGCGGGTTGGGCAATGGTGACGGCCGGCGGAAAATGATGGGGCTGGATCAGCAATTCCTGGCAGGTGACAAAGGCATACTCAAAAGCACTTTTTAATTCCCTGACATTGCCGGGCCAGGCGTATGCCATCAGTAACTCCATGGCATTATTGGAAATTCCCATAATTTTTTTTTGGTTCTTAAGCTGGATGCGACGAAAAAATGAATCGGCCAGCAGCGGAATATCCCCCACCCGTTCTCTTAAAGGCGGCACTATAATCGGTATGACGTTGATCCGGTAAAAGAAATCCTCCCTGAAACGGCCCTGTTCCACCAGTTGTTTCAGATTGCGGTTGGTGGCCGAGATGATTCTCACATCGATGTGAATGGGCCGGTTGTCACCGACGCGCTCGATGACCTTTTCTTCCAACACCCGCAACATTTTGACCTGGGTGGATAGCGGTAGATCGCCGATTTCATCCATAAAAATTTCCCCACCATGGGCCGCCTCGAATCGGCCTTCGCGGCTGCGGTAAGCCCCTGTGAAGGCGCCCTTGACGTGTCCGAATAGCTCGCTTTCCAGCAGTGACTCTGTCAAGGCGGCACAATTGACCTTTACAAAAGGCTTTTTTCTGCGGGTTCCGGTATCATGAATGGCCTTGGCCACCAGCTCTTTGCCGGTGCCGCTTTCGCCAAAGATAATCACCGGTGCGTCCGAATGAGAGGCATTGCTGATCAAATCAAATACCTGTTGCATGGACGCGGAGGCCCCTAAAATACCGTGAAAACCGTTTTCGGTCTGCAACTCCCGGCGATATGCCTCAATCTGGGTATCCTTTTCAATTAATTCCGTAATATCGGTCATGGTCTCCACCGCCCCCATCACCTGGCCATTGATGTCATGCAGAAGGGACGCGTTTTTCAGCACATGGATATAGGCGCCATCTTTTTTCATCAATGCGCACTTTCGCTTACTTACCGCACCCGTTCTGAAAAGGCTGCACCACTTTTCACCTTTGCGTTCACGAGCGATCTCGCAAATATTGCAGTTTAATATGGTACATGGTTTTCCAATAAGTTCGTCAAAGCGGTAAGCAGTTATACTTTATAGGGCTTTGTTTACGGAGACAATGGTACCGTCAGTGTCTACGATCATGACGCCATCCTGGATGGTGTTGACCACCGTTTTCCAGTATCTGTTTAATTCCTGTTCGATCATGTTAAATTTCTCCTGTTAAAATTTTAACATGTGCTAACTATCCATCCTTAACATTTTTAACACTTTGTTGGCAATAATTTTTGGCTAACGTGGCTTGGATTTATTAAGTTGTCCTGTCAACAATGCCATAGATTTACTTAACATATTGTAATTACATAATATGCTATTACCAATAAACTCTCGAACGCTAACCCGGCATTGGAATTTGAATTGATGTGGCATTGAACTTGCTGAAAGGGATATTAAATACTTCAGAGTTGTCTGTTAGAGGGAAGTCATGCAACACAAGCTTGATCTACGAGGCGCCATCGTTCCTTTTTCACTTCTTAAAGTGATTAAGGAGCTTAAATTGATGAATCCCGGTGAAACGCTGGAAGTCTGTTGGAGCGACCCGGAGACGCCGGCAGATCTTTTTAAAGTATTACCGGATTCTTCCTATGAACTGGTCAGTCTCGAGGAGATGTCGGATGATGAACCCTCATATCGCATAACACTGGAAAAAAAACAATCGGTGAAACCTAACTAAGGAGGCAAAAAATGACGGATTTAAATTCGATTGAAGTTTCAAGTACCGTGGACGCCAGGGGCAGTGCCTGCCCGGGACCCCTTCTGGAAGCCAAGAAGGGCATTGGCAAAGTCAAGGTTGGTGAAGTTCTTGAAATCTATTCCAATGATTCCGGAACCCGAACGGATATTCCGGCCTGGTCCAATAAGGTCGGCCATGAGTACCTTGGGGTTCTTGAGACCGATGGCTACGACAAACACTTTGTTCGCAGAAATAAATAGGTGGCGCAATGACAACTCCGGACAACGCCATAAGCGAGGGAAAGATCCTGATTCTGGCTACAGAAACCTGCGCCTACCCCGGTGCCAATTCGGTGGGGCAAGCACATTCGCGTTATCCGGCCAACACCTATATCATGCGGGTGAGAGCGCCGGTTCTGTTCCCGGAGCAGTTCTACCTTGACTGCTTTAACAAAGGAATCAGTGGGATTATCATTATGTCCTGCGGCGAGGAATGCCCGTACGACGGTGCCTACCATGCGCTGGCCAGGCGCCTGGATCGGATTTATCCAATGATGAGAGCGCACAATCTGGATATCCGCAGACTGCGTCTAACCGCCATTTGCACAGTATGCAATCGGGCGTTTCTCAAAGAGGTCAATGATATGAATGCCCTGATCCAGGAACTGGGACCTCCCGAATACCGGGAGGCCGCGTAATAATACCTTGTTAAGTTTGATATCATTTGGGTGCCGCTAGCGGACTGCTGCACCAGCTGCGGCGCCCGGAATGCACCTTGTAAAAATCCGGAGGAAAGAATGGCAAACTTAAATGTCATGGAATTTGATGCCATGGTTGTCGGCGGCGGGATCGCCGGGTTGCAAACGGCACTGGACCTGGCGGATCAAAATTTTAAAGTGGCCGTCGTGGAAAAAGACGCCACCATCGGCGGTAAGATGATTCGGCTTTCCAAAGTTTTTCCCACCCTTGACTGCGCCAGCTGTATTACCACTCCCAAAATGGCATCAGCGGCTCACCATGACAATATATCCCTTTTCACTTATTGTGATGTAAATGCCATCGATCGCGATGGGGAGGATATCGTCGCCTCGTTGACCCAGCGTCCCCGCTATGTGGATCCTGATAAATGTATCGGCTGTCGCCAGTGTGAATACGGGTGTCCCGTCTATGTTCCCGATGAAGAACAGGGAGAATTTACCCTGCGCAAAGCCATTCACATTCCATTTTCAAATGCCATTCCCCAGCTTGCGATTTTAGATGTTGAAAACTGTTCGCTTTGCGGGAAATGTGCCCGGGTATGCCCGACCCAGGCGGTGGACTATTTTCAGCAGCCGGAAAATTTTGTAATCCATGCCAAAACCGCTGTGCTGGCCACGGGGTTCAAGCTGACGTCACCCGAACAGAAAAAGGAATACGGTCAGGGTCAGGTTAAAAATCTGATAACATCCATGCAGATGGAACGACTGCTCGCGCCTCACGGTCCCTATCAGCGGGTAATACGGCCTTCAGACGGCAAGGAACCAGACGCCATTGCATATGTACAATGCGCCGGTTCGCGGGATAAAAGCATTGGGGTTCCCTATTGTTCACGGGTTTGCTGCATGTATGCCATCAAACAGGCCATGCTGTTGTCCGGTTCGCTACCCTTGGCGGATATTACCATTTACTACATGGATATCCGAGCTTTTGGTAAAGGCTATGAACAGTTTTATCAAAACGCCAAGGCCATGGGAATCGAGTTTGTCAAAGCCAAGGTGGCCAAAATCACCCAGGGGGAAAATGGGTATGTTCAATTGTGCTATGAAGATCAGGAAGGCGAGGGTGGTGTGCTAACCCGCGATCATGACCTGGTGGTGCTTTCGCTGGGAATGTTACCCGAGTGGAATCCGGACGGAATCTGCCCGGTGTCCACCGATACGGATGCCTTCATAAAAACCGTCATGCCGAAAATTTCTCCTACGCTGACTGACATGGAAGGCGTATTTGTGGCCGGTGTGGCGGCAGGCCCCAAGGACATTGTGGATACCATCGTCGAAGCCGGCGCGGCCGCAATGGAAGCATCCAATTATTTATTGCAATTCAAGAAGACAGATGGCAGAGATTTGAATTCGGAATTCGGAATGCGGAATGCGGAAAGAAAAAAAGAAGACAGAGAACAAAAGACAGAGGACGGAATCCAAGCTGTTGCAGCTGGGTGACCTCCAAATCTGTCATCAGTCATCTGAACTCTGATCTCGGTCATCTGACCTCTGGCATCAGGAGATTATTGTATGTCATTCAAACCTGAAAAAAAAGAGACCGGTGAAGCAAAGGTGGGTGTCTATATCTGCCACTGCGGCGGCAACATTTCCGACCACGTGGATGTTGATCGGCTGGCCGAAAATGTAAAAGATCTTCCCGGAGTCACGGTAACCCACACCAATATGTTCATGTGCTCGGATCCCGGGCAGGAACTGATCCAGGAAGATATCAAAAATGGAAAGATCAACCGGGTGGTGGTGGCCTCCTGTGCCCCCAGTCTGCACGAATTGACCTTCCGGGGCGCCATCAAAAGAGCGGCAATGAACCCCTACCTCTACGAACATGCTAACATCCGCGAACAGGTCAGCTGGGTGCATGATGGTGAAAAAGCTACCGCCAAGGCTACCGGTCTGGTGTCGGCTGCAATTTCAAAATCAAAACATCTGCAGGCCCTGGAACCGATACGGGTGGATGCTGCAAACCATGCCACCGTCATCGGCGGGGGGGTGGCCGGGCTGCGGGCTGCCCTGGATCTTGCCCGACGGGGTATCGATGTCGCCCTGGTGGAGAAGTCACCGTTTCTGGGCGGGCAGACCTCCAATCTGAACAGTCTGTATCCTACCGGTGAAAAGGTGGCGGATTTAATCAAGGGATTGGCGCAAGCGGCCGTCAAGGATCCCCGTATCAGCGTGTATACCTGTGCCGAGGTGATCAAATCGGAAGGATACGTGGGCAATTTTAAGGTTACCGTTAAAGTACGTCCGCCGCAATCCCCCGCTGATCTTGCCGGGCTTGATCTGCTTGCGGCACAAAATGCGGCGCCAGGCGATTTCGTACCCTTCGCCGGTTATTTCCCGGCCGAGGTTCCCCAAAACCCGGAGGAATTAAGCGTGGAAAGCGGGGTCATTGTCTTTGCGACCGGTTTTCAAACCTATCAGCCGCACGAAGGTGAATACGGGTTTGGCTTGCATCCGGAAGTCATCACGCTGCCGGAACTTATTCGGCACATGGCCGAACATCCGTCCCATGGCACTACGCTGAATATAAACGGCAAAAAAATAAATCGGGTCGCTTTGATTCACTGCGTGGGCAGCAGACTGATTCCCGGTATCCACGAACCGGATGCCGACGGTATGTTGAACGAATATTGTTCGAGAACCTGCTGCAGTGCAACCCTGCAAACAGCCTGCGAGATCAAAGAGCGATATCCGGATACCCACGTATTTGAGTACTACCGCGATATCAGAACCTACGGCCGCGGTCAGGAAGAATACTATGAGCGAGCTTCTGAAAATAATGTGATTTTCTTTCGTTTTGAAGTCGACAGTCCGCCGGTTGTCGAAGCCGGGGAGGGTTCTAAACATGCTTTAAAAATAAAGGTTGCCGACACGTTGACCTTTGGCGAAGAGATCGAGGCGGAGATCGACCTTGTTGTACTGGCGGTGGGTATGGAGTCGAATCGTATCGGTGATTTGGTGGAGATGATGAAACTACCCACCGGCGTCGATCGATTCTTGCAGGAAGTTCATCCCAAGCTGCGGCCGGTGGAACTTGCCAATACGGGTATTTTACTGGCCGGAACCTGCCAGGCACCCATGGATATCGGTGAAGCCTGCTCCGCGGCCCAGGCTGCTTCCGTCAAGGCGTCATCATTACTGTCCCGGGGATATGTTGAACTGGATCCCTTTGTGGCCGAAGTTAATCTTGATCGTTGCAGCGGTAGCGGTAAGTGTGTCGAGGCCTGTCCGGTTGATGAAGCCATTGTCCTGGCGGACATGGAAATAGAGGGACAACCGGCAAAACGCGCCCAGGTAAACCCGGCCCTGTGCACCGGATGTGGTATTTGCGTGGCTGTCTGCCCTGACAATGCCGTGGATATCAAGGGATGGACCCTCAGACAATATGAGGAGATGGTGGATGCGATTGTGGCGGCCTGATAGAGCATAGAGCTAAGGGCATAGCGCATAGGGTAAAAAGCATGGGGCTAAGGGGATTGCGAATAGAGGCGAGAGCATAGGGACAGCAATATGGAAAGCGGAAGGCGGAAAGATTTGCCTTCGGCGGATTCGGTTTAGGAATAAATTATGAGCGAGAAAAAGACAATGGATAAGGAAGCGTTGAAAAAACTGCGCGAAGAACGCAAGGTTTGGGTAGAAAAAGCAAAGAAGGCCATCCAATTCCAGAGTAAGATTATCAAGCAAATTAAAGCACAGATCGCAGATGACGGTAAAACAATACCAGAAATCGCCCAGGCCACCGGATTGCCGACCTCACAGGTTCTGCTATATGTTTCAGGGCTGAAAAAATACGGCGACATTGCCGAAACTGATAAGGACGGGGACTATTTTAAATATCGACTGGCCTCTTGAGTGGCGGTATGTAACCATGGAATTGCGCCGCTCTGCCTGTTTTTTATAAGAGAAGTAAATTCATACAATCAGTTATTCAATGGAGAAGTACTATGAATTCAACAGTTAACCCTGATTTGTTACTCGATCTGAAAGAATTTGGGGTAAAGGACGCTGCCA
>JBAVYC010000015.1:0-10979 GCA_049698595.1 Desulfobacterales bacterium
AAAGTCGCCCAACAACCGGATTGTCAACCCATGCTGAAGGAAGCGATCGAGTGGGTCAGCGACAACGGGGGGGCAGGTTTGGGCTTTCTGCAAAAGAGCGCGAATCCTTATTCCCATAAATCCGTGCTCAGATACTTCAAGCCCGAATCACAAATCAACACCGCGGCTGTCTTGCCTTTAAAAGAAGAGTTAAGCAGCTCAACTGCAGCAGCCACATTGGCCCCAGATGAAAAGCCGGCAAAAATGCCCTCTTCTCTGGCTAACCGGCGGGCCATTTCTACGGCCAGCCGATCGGACACCTGCAGATAACCGTCCACGTTTTCAGAATCCAGCAGCGGTAAAGGCGACTTGGCGTAGCCACCACCCTGAATGCGATGATTGGGATAGGTCACCGGTTCACCGGCAAGAATGGCCGCTCCCTCAGGTTCGACAATGAAGCACTTTACGGCCGGGTTGTGTTCTTTGAAAGCTGCAGTGCAGCCTGCAAATGATCCGCCGGTGCCCGCGAAATCGCAAAACACGTCGATTTGTCCATCGGATTGCCGGATGATTTCCGGTCCCGTGTTCAGGTAATGAGCCCTAAAATTACCTTTCAGTAGAAATTGATCGGCGCGAAAAGCATCACGTTCTTTAACGATCCTTTGGGTTTCATGCTCCACCAAGTCGAGGTCACCGCCGGAAACCTGGCCGGGAACGGAGGACGGCAGTTGGTTTACGAGAACGACTTCCGCTCCCAGGGCCGACATCATGCGGGCTCTTTCTACCGAGTTTCCTTTGGACATCACGGCCACAAAGGGATACCCGCTTATTCCGCAAACAATGGCCAGCCCGGTGCCGGTGTTGCCGCTGGTCAGTTCCACCACGGTTTGCCCGGCAGATAGCTCTCCGGAGGCTTCCGCATCGGCAATGATCTGGCGGGCAATGCGATCCTTTTTGGAAAAACCGGGGTTGAGATATTCCAATTTGGCCAGAATGCGGCCATCCATGTTTCGGGTTATCCTGGCCAGATCGACAAGGGGCGTGTTTCCGATCGCTTCGATGGCGGAGGGATATCGCTCCGTTTTCATTGTCATAGGGATTTATCCTTAATTTTAGACAGATGCAGTCCAGGTTTCGGCTCAGATAGCTAACAGGCGGGCACCATTTTTCTATAGCCAGCCTGGCAAAATGATTCTATATCGCATGAATTGTTTTATTTTTCAATAGGATGGAATTTTGATTTGATCTATATGGGTTCTTTGCTATAGTTTATTTAGGGTGAATGAATTTGGTAAATCAAAAATGACAGCCTTCAAGGCGCCGTCACGGGTAAAATTTGTCGACGGACTGCCGAAGTCGCTGGTGGGCAAAGTGCTGAAAAAAGAATTACGGAAAATGATTTTGGCATTTACAGTCTTTAAGGATTTAAAGCCCTATGGAAAATATTTCCAATTATAACCGCGATAGCGCCCCGGATTACTGCGGATACATCCTTTCCGGTGATTACAGCATTAAATTGAAGAAACGCGTGGCCGAATCCATCGATCATTACCGGGTCTTTGAAGACACCGGCAGCGCTGCAATACTATATATCGCTGCCTGGCAGGGGGAAAAAGAAAAAATCTGGTATGAATACGCCAGTGAAAGGTTTATGAGACTTCTTGGCTGTAAAAATTCAGAGTTAGCGGAGGTTTTTCGAAACAGCATCATAGATCGCCGCATCTACCAAGACCTGGATGTGGATGTTGGGATTCGCAAAGAAGTCAAAAACCGGGAGGAATTGAACTATGCCCGGGAAGAGCTGCGCGAAGAAGGCAAAAAAGCAGGAACGATCGAAGCGGTTTACAAACTTGCAGTTAATAATAACGGCGCTATCTGGCTCAAAGACCAGGCAACCGTAGAAATTTATGAACAAGATGGGATTTGCCTGTCTTTAGGATTTCTCACGATCGTCTCCAAAGAGATGGAGGCGGAAGACGAACTGAAAAAGCACCATGATCAGCTTGAAGAAATCGTGCATGAGAGAACCGCCGCCCTGACAAGACTCAATGACCAGTTAAAGCGCGAGATAGCAGAACGTAAATTGGCGGAAGAAAAGCTTCAGCGCAGCTACGCTAAATTGCAAGAAAATCTTGATGAAATTGTTCACGCCATGTCGCTGACTGCCGAAAAACGAGATCCATACACGGCCGGGCATCAAAAACGAACGACGGAACTCGCGCTGGCCCTGGCCGAGGAAATGGGGCTTTCCGAACATCAAATTAAAGGGGTTCAAATGGCCGGGCTTATCCATGATATGGGTAAAATATCCATACCGGCCGAGATTCTAAGTAAGCCCGGGAAGCTAAACGAGGTCGAATTTCAATTGGTCAGGAGACATCCCCAGGTCGCATTTGAAATACTAAAGAAGATTGATTTCCCCTGGCCGGTCGATTTAATTGTACTGCAACATCATGAAAAGATGAATTGCTCCGGATACCCGCAAGGTCTTGCGGGAGCAGAGATCCTCCTGGAAGCCAGGATCTTGTGTGTGGCCGATGTAGTTGAAAGCATAGATTCCCACAGACCCTATCGCCCGGCCCTTGGCATTGACAAAGCACTGGAAGAAATATCTAAAAACAGGGGAATCCTATATGATCAGGATGTGGTTGATGCCTGTTTAAGGCTCTTCAAAGAGAAAAACTTTCGGTATCAATAAAAGCGGGTCAAAAAAACGGGGGCGACCCTTATGATAGAATGCGCTTATTTTGTATGCGCAATTCATAGTTAAAATGGTAATCTCAATAATTTGCCCCTATTTCTTTTCCCTGGGGATTCTATGGTCGCCACTCAGGGACTTTTCCCGTATCCTGATAGAAGGGTTTACCGAATTGATCCCGTTCTTCGCTAAAGTACCGAATCGTTTTCGGAAGATACTTTGCATAGTCGGGAAATATAAAGGCAAATCGCTTCTATCTGAATCGGGAAGCGTTGACTTTGACGCCCGTTGAAAGCTGGGCCGACATTCTTTACTTTTGATGCGATCTTTTCTATAATGCCTGACATTGATCCTGAAATATCGGCTTTGAAATAAAAGTGTCCAATCGGAGATTATCCGCAATGAGCAAATTTGAAAAAAGACTGTGTATCGTCGCTTTGGTATTTGTCGCAATTTACCTGGGCGCTGCCGTAATTACCATCAAATATCGGATCAGCAAGCCAGACAAAATAGAACGGCTGGAATCACCGGAGCTTTCAGCCGCGGAAGGACAATTGTTGATCGCAGAGCTTTTTTTACCGGTGATGATACTTTTAACACTGACGATTTGTTATATCATCGTCAGAAAGACGCGCGCTAAAAAGGCCCTGTTGTTAGATGAACCTGATGAAGAGAATCCGGATTAAGAGGTTAAACCAGCGTCTGGTTAAACTGCCCCAGATACTGCTCCCATTCCATGGGCAGCAGCTGCTTTTTCGCCGTGTTGCATTCCTTGCAGCAGGGTGCCACGTTGCCCTTGGTGCTTTTACCGCCCCGGGATACCGGTACAATGTGATCCATGGTCAGTTCTTTCGGCGGGGTTGGCCGACCGCAGTAGTGGCACACACCTTTGGCCAGACGGCGTTTCCACCACTGGGAGTCTCGAAGTTCCCTTGCTTTGTGGCGCGTCCGTTTCAGATCTTCTTCGCCCAGATCATAGGCAAATGGCTGGATGGTTTTTTTTCGTTTCATTTTTGCATAGTTGACTATGCGGCCAAATTCAGTGTGGTCAGCCAGTTTCGAATTTCCGCCAGCAATATCCGATAGTAATTCTCCGATCCGCCGAGACCTTTTCTGCCAAAAAAATAGTTGATTTCCAACAGCATGGGATTGGGATCGCCATTTTCCGATGAAAAGATGACATCGAAACCGGCCAGATTAATTCCTGTTTTTTGACATAAATCCTTTACGAGGGCAACCGCTTTTTGCTGCAGCCCGGGTTCGGCTTCAGAATCAATTTTAGCTCCTTTACTCAGGTTAGAGTAAAAACCATCGTTTTTTTCCTGGATGCGCCAGTATGAAATCACCCGCTGTCCAAGGACAACGACCCGAAGGGTTCTGCTATTGGATGAAATATATTCCTGCAGGATAAAGCCGGCTTGACCTGTTTTTTCATATTCAGCTACTTTTTGCAGAATTTCCTGTAAACTATCGGCCGAATCGATGCGGTACACCGTTTCGCCCTCATCGCCCCAGTCCATTTTAAAAACAAGCGGAAAATCAAACCCTAGTTTTGTGAGTCCCTCGGGATAGTGATGTTGAAACGAAGCGACCTGTGAAAATATTTCAGAGGCCGGATGGGCAACCTTCACTTTCCGAAACAGTTTGATCTGATTGATTTTTCCCGGATACTTGAACCTGGCATCATAATTGGGAAATACATGAGAACAGTTCTCCCGGGCCATTTCATACAGCGCCTGGTAACATCCCTGGGAGAGAATGACAGCATCCGCCGTCCGAATAGCGGCTAGATCCTCTTCGTTGGGTTGCCGCCCGGCGCAAAGAATGTTTTTGTCGGCTTCAAACAGAGGGTGAAATGAAACTATCATTCTTCCTTTTTTTGTGTCTTCGGGTCTTAGGGCCTTATGTCGGGTTTCGTTCCTCTACCCGACCTACAATAAACTTCCCTGTACTGATCAGTTCGATACCAAGATCGAAACCCAACGTACGCATTTCAATCGGGTACCAATTTATATTAATGTAATTAATGAACGGATTTAGTCAATGTTTCCTTATGGGTGTTATCGACTTCACCCATATAAAGAGGGAGGAATGTAGGAAGAAAGATGCCTGCAGTGAGCGTGTTCACCTGTGGATGGTGATTGTTGAACCGGTTTGACCCTTATTTTTTTTTAATCCTGCCATATTCCTATCGTTCCAGTTCTTTCCAGTAGATTACCCCTTGTTTGACCGCCGGTGACTTAAGCAGGTGAACGGTTCCGCTGGATGAGCTCAAATAATTTACCGCGACACGACCGTTCAGTCTAAAGCTGATCGGAGGTTGAAGATTACCCGCCATTTTTATGCCCGCGGGCGGGATCCTTACCGGCTTACCGTCTGCGTCATATCCAGTGGTAACGGTGTCTGCCATGTCAATGACGCCATCTTGGTTGACATCGAACATGACCTCAAGGGGACTACCCCCGGTAAATGCATTCAACTCCATAAAAAAAGAGCTACTTTCATTGCTGCAGCGATCCGGATCGGGCCTAAAGCAAATCACGGCCAGTCTTCCATCCCTAAGCACCAAATCATTTATGATTCTTTCGCCGCCAAGCGGCAAGTCATAGTACCAGCCGGCATGGCTTGTGCCGATATCCGACAGGTCCGGGAAACCGACTTCGCCTTTCGTATTGTTGTCATACCTTGTTTTCCATATCGGTTGATCGCTGCTCATGACTCTGAGATTAACTTCGACAGGGGTGTCGTCTTCGCCATTTGCGAAAATAGTATAACGATCACTGGTTTGTTTTATGAGCGTCACATTTTGTGGCTGATTGGAAAGTTGATCTCTAGTAAAAGCACCCAAATATTCCTGGTCGTCATCATTGCTGTAGACGCCCCATTTCCCCGGATAATGAACCCGATCACCGTAGTCCCAGATACCGTAGACGGATTGCGTACGGTCATCGGCAACATCACTATCTCCCAGGAATTTTCCGGTGCCGAACAAAATCATTAACCCATGGCTATCCGGATGCAACATCGCTTCCGGTTTCGAGGTTATCGACTGCTCCGAGCCGTCAGGGCCCGCGGCTTTAAAAAGTGGCTGGTCATGGATTCCGTCATTATAGGCCACCCCCCATTCGTCGGTGTAATGGCCGCTGAGGTCAAATTTCCACATATTGCCCTTAAGATCTCCGGCGTACACAAAATCCACCTTATCATCGGCATTGACATCCACCGCAATCGGGCTGGAAAGCCCGTTTCCCGGAGCCACGGAGGGGTTGTCCGCGACAATTTTTTTAATGATGTCACCGCTCTTTGGATTGAGAAGATAAAGCACGGCATTGCCATTGGCGCTGTCATAGCCGTTTCCAAAGATAACAATCCAGGATTCAGCCGCAGCGGAACTATTTGTCCTTACCACCAAAGGTTTGCTGAACGAAAAACCAATATCGTTTATATCATCTCGATCGGCGGCATTCGGAAACTCCCACAGAACACTGTCGGCCGTTGTGGATGCGGGAGCCGATATGTCCAATGCAAAATAGCCTTTGCCACCTTTTCCCAAGCCACCGACCAATACCGTATTTAATTCCTCTCCTCCCAGCAGGCCCTTGCCTTTTCCCACGGTAGGGGTAAGATCCACATAGTAGTGATGGAGGTAGCCGGGATTTGAAAGCGCTTTGAGATTCTCAAACACAAAGCTCGGGACATAGGCAAAAATTTCATTGCCCATTATTTTTCCGTCACTATCGGCATTAATTTCAAAGGCATGCAGCATGCCGTCATTTGCACCGACATATAAAATTCCTTCTTCCAGGACCGGAGAAGAATGGACGATATCTCCCAGTTTTGTTGAACGGGTACGGTAGCCATCGATTTTTTCACCTTTGATATACCCAACCACATCCCTAAAATCCAATCCCAATATTGTCTTTTGCATGTCTGTCAGCTGATTTTCGTCAAATTCAATACCAAAGCGCCCGTTATAGCTGATGATGTTACGTTGATTCCAGGATTTGAGATTCAAACTTTCAGCGGCAGACCAGACCGGATCGTCACCGAAGATTTCAGCGGTGTTTGGATCTAGACGATATGCCCTGACATCACCGCTCCACTCACCGGTATTGAAGCCGGCCTGAAACATGAAGATGTCAGCATCATCTCCTCCATCGCGTGCATCTCTGTTCAGCGAAATCGAGGAAGACGAGCCCCGCCGATCCAGCACATTGCTTGTGAGCCCGGACAATAGCTTAACCAGTGCCTGTGGGTCTTTGGCAGTCAAAAACCGGCCCCTTCCATTGACCGTGGCGTGAAACAAATCATCGATGGTTTCTTTCGATTTCGCATCTATACTGCCGGGCCAGTCAGGGTAATGGCCGGATTCGTGATTTTTTTCGTCTATTTTTTGGAGATAGTGCAGGCTGGCCGGATCAACTTCATAGCTATCGGGGTCTAAATTGCCGACGGCGCCAAAAGCCATGGCGTAAGTGACCATGTGCTGATGCGGTGCCTTGTCCCCGGAACTTTTATACACCAGTTCCGGATCGTAAACCCGATCCGGCAGACCTTTCCCGGATGGCGCATCCTCCGGGTCCGGTGATAGATCATTTTCATAATAATACATGGCCACATCCGCCAGGGTTTCGGACAGTGCATCTGCATAGCGTCTGTCATCGTAAAGGCTTTTGTCATCGCCGTCGGCATTGTCTACTTTGAGATCCTCGATATCATAGCTGTAATAGCCATCCGTCATAATGATGGTAAAACTTTGTTGACAGGCGCCGCCTTCAGTTTCCGGGAAATAAGGCGGATCGTTTCCTGCCACGCTTTTGCCCCTGTAATGTGTCAGGTTCTTTGAATTGCTGCGATAATAGTTTCCCACATCATGTAGACCCTCTCTCAGTGGCGTATTCCCTGCGGCGTCGCAGGCGTATAATTCTTCAAGCAGGACAGTGGTCTCGTCGTAATATATGCCATCTCTCCACACGCTTACGGGTTTGAGCGGCACAATGATCGTTCCGTTTATGCTCAGGATACCAACCCTGACGCCCTTGAGATTTTTAATTATCCCGGCGATGGCACCCTTGGCCACGTATTCTCTGCGCCGGTGGTAGGTAAACCAGTTGGCAAAATTCTGCCGCGCCTGACCATATTCTTCTACCCGAATTTTTCCGGGCGGTGTGGTTACCGATCTTACCTTCCTGATCTTTTCGGTCATACCGCTGCCTTCGACTTCGGTGATCGCAAAGTAGTTTATCTTGTTTTCATCTCCATTGAGAACAACGAGGTAGATGACACCGTTTTCCGCTTGCCGGAAATAGTGAGCATTTTTAACCGGCAGGACGGCGTCGGGCAGGGCTTCCAGCTCAAGGGTGACGGAAAAGGATTCGCCGTCAAGATCCATGGCACCTGCGTTTTTTTTAAAAGGATGGAGTTTTGGAAATTTCCTGTCTGCAGGCAGGAAATCCTGATTGCCGTAACCGGGCCAAGGGTCATAGGCAATCTCCGGGTTGTAGTATAAGACGTTATATGTATGAGATTGGGATTTCCAGAGTTTCCGGCCGGCTTGCCCCATGTATCGAATGTCATCCAGAGAGGCATTGTCACCGGCAGTTTCAAAAATATAGCTGTACCCATCCTGCTCATCTCCAGCCGGATTGGGAAAGCGGCCTTCGTTATAATCGGCGGCCAGAACCTCAAAGGTCATGCTGTCGGAGTCGTCCAGTAAGACCATGATGTTGGCGGGGGCCGGCTTGATTGAAGTCATCAAGGGTTGATCGGCCAGGTCCATTGCCCCATGGCCAGGGTTTGTTGAAAAGAAAACTGCTGTCAAAAAAGCACTAAAAAACAAAATTCTCAAGCCGGCGCAAACTTGTTCCGAAAACCCGGCGAAGTAAGAGTGGTTTTGTTTAAGATGTCGCATTCTACGTCTCCTCCGAAAATTGAGCAGCCTGGCCGCAATTCGGGCTTTGGGATCTCTCACAGAGCTTATGGAGGCAAAGGATTATAACCTCTGCCGACTCCGCGCAAAGAGAAGAAACTTATTCCCGGTGCATGCTAATAGATTTTTGCATAACCTATTTTTAGCATGACCAGACTTTTGCTTTTTGATCGGCCGTAAATTGAAAATATATGTTTGGCGGGTTTGCTCATATCCAGTGAATTGCCTGAAGGAATTCCGTGGTGCACGCCCAGATATTCCGTATGGTGTGGATCGACTGCGGAGGCCTGGGGGACGACACCGTCCCCGTCCTTATTTTCACTATTCTGCCAGAATGTGAAAATCGTGCTGTCGTTGATATCCTCCTCATCCAGACTCATCCATGGTGGCGGAGTTTCCAGTGTGTTTGGGCTGCCTTCCAGCAAATCAACAACTTCCATGATGGCCCCTTCGGCATTGTAAAAACAGCGCTGGTAGACATATTCATTGGCGGCGATGCTGATTTCCGTGTTGGCTGTCTTCGAGGCGGCCACACTGATAATTGTCAGCAATGCCAGAAGCATGACAGATGTTATAATCATCAAGGCGCCCTGTTCATTTTTCAGAATAGATGTGGTTCTCATCATGGTTTGACAATCCTTATTTTTTTCTATAAACGCAGATTGCGGCAAATGACCCGGGTGGAATAGGTACGGCTAATAAATTTGCCTTTCCCGGCCGGTTCACGAACGGTTAAGGAAATCTTAACTGTCTGGATATCATCAAGGATATTTGTTTCTGCATCATTCATGTCAAAGTATTCAAATGTCAGATCGTTCACATGGTCGATCAGAGATTTGTTAGATCTGGAGTTACCGTCTTTTTGTCTTATCAGCTGATGGTTGCCATTCAATAGATAGGCAATATCTTCATTTTGATCTGCTTCTATGGTTCCGCTGCCATTTGTGTCATGCTGAAAACGGAATTCGTTGACAGATGCTTCCAGGATTCCAATCTGATTTACTTTGAGCGGGTTTAAACCAGCCATGCGTATATTACGTGTCATAATGTTGATGCCGGTACGCGTGACCTGTTGAACCCCTGCGATAACGTTCTGGGCAGTATAGACTCGATTCAGGGATATCAGCAGGCTGACCATTGCCGCCATTACCATCATCATAATGGCGAGGGCCAGTACCAGTTCTGTTACGGTAAAGCCGCCGGCTCCGGATACAATCAGAAAGAAATGTTTCTGCGATCGGATGGGTCTGCAGAATTTGTCCATCATGCTCCGTTTCCACGGGTAAGTGTTCTCAGAACGACCTCACGGTTTTGTCCCCGTCGATGCCAACTCACCGTCACTTCAATGATTTTGACCGTCCCGGAAAAAGAAGCACTGACATCACACACCCGCTCAAAGGTTCCGCTCAAATGCTCGGCTTCAAGATCGTCTGAGCACTGGGTTTCCATTTGCTGGAGGGGTAATGTTTTCAAATATTCAATTTTCTCGCGTGCCAGCATGGTCGCCATGGTAATAATGTTGCCCGCAGTATTGTTGCGGGTCGTCGATATTACCATACTGCCAACCGCAAGAAATCCAATTGCAAAAATGGCCATGGCGATGAGAACTTCAATCATGGTCCGGCCCCTGCTGTTTTTGGTCAATAAATGCTTTTTTCGGTGTGGTGTCATATCCATGCGTTGCGGTTATTCAGTCCTTATGCGACCTGTACTGCTGACAATGATTTTTTTTAGCATCCCTGTCGAGTTTACCAAATAAACTGTACCTGAAGCAGAGGTGCCCCGGCCTTTAAATCGGGTTCTTTTAGCGCCTTTGCTGGTATCGGCAAAGGTCGTCAACGAGAGATCGATTCTAACGCCCCTGGGAAGCGATCGTTTGCCAAAAAACTCCTCGCCGGCATCATGCTCGCCGATGGTTGCCCCGGTGTCCCTGAATATTGAATAATGGTTTGCGGTAAAATTTACAGCGACCGGGCCGTTTTCCTGAATGGCCTTTAATTTTGCCATTTCCAGGCTTCCTTTAAGATTAGTTGCGGCGCCATTCAGCTTTGCCTTGTTGAGCCAATTCATCAAATTGGGGACTGCAAGAGCCGATATAAAGGCCATCAAGGAGATGACGATCAGAGCTTCGATTAGTGTAAATCCATTGGCATTGCGCACTGACTCATACCTCCTTATGTCGCCCCTTGAATTTCTACCCAATTATAAACTCTAAGCAAAAAGGATACCAATGAGCTGTAATATTAGAATTGGAAATAGTTTTAGATGGTTATCGAAAACCCAGTCGTCCATATTGTCTGAAAAATTGAGAAGGACAGGGTATTATATGAAATAAAAGTGAGGTATATATGAATAAAAGGTATGAAGAAAAGG
>JBAVYC010000016.1:0-1885 GCA_049698595.1 Desulfobacterales bacterium
CTTCAGAACAACTATCTGATAGGAATAGAATTGAACCGGATAATTCAACCTTGAACAACTTAATTGCCTGAAATTCAAAGGATACTCTAAAAACATATTGTCGTCTGCAGAGCGTGCAGTTGGAGAAAGATGTCGCAAATCATATCCATAATATCGGCAGCCGAGTTGCCTTTTTATTTTCAATGATCGAGCTGATCCACATTTGATATTGAAAAACGCCCCAAGGAGGCAGAGCGATGAAAGATCTGATCGGTTACATTGCACGGGCACTGGTTGATTTCCCGGATGAAGTGGAAGTGGGTGCAGTTGAAGGCAGACACACCACTGTGTTGGAGCTTAAAGTGGCGAAAAAGGATATGGGAAAAATCATCGGTAGACAGGGTAGAACGGCCCAGGCAATCAGAACCATTTTAAGCGCAGCATCAGGGAAAACAAGAAAACGACACGTTCTCGAGATTATAGAATGATGAATGCGGCGCGTGCGTTTAATCAAGTATGCCCGACTGCATCCGGTTGTCTTTGCGCAAGAGTTTGCGTACACCAGTTTAAGGGCCTCGGAGATACATTATCTTGCTTGTCTTTTGGCCCGCCGGACGAACCGGAATCCTGCGGATTCTTTGTTTGTTAATTTGTTTTCGCGACCTGACAGCATGGTCCCGATATTTAATGGGTACAAACGACCCGTCAGCACAATTTACCGGCTTTTTCTTGATATAGAGAGCTGCAGGTTGTCGATATTAAATCGCGCTTGCTTCGATGGTCTTAATTTAATCGCCACCGCCGCGATTCAGGGCTAAACACCATGAATGGTCACAAAAGGTCGAGCATCCCACAGCGAATGGGGTGGCTTTTTGTCTCTGGGCGGTGGCTAAACTACCGTGACATTTACGGCTCGTGGACCTTTTTGCCCCTCTTCGATATCGAAGCTTACCCGGTCACCTTCATTAAGTGATTTGAAGCCGGTCGCATTGATACCTGAATGGTGAACAAATACATCCGGCCCCTCATCCTGTTCAATAAAGCCGTAACCTTTGCGTTCATTAAACCATTTGACAATTCCATCAGCCATAGTGCCATGCTCCTTCGTTTAGGTTTTTCGCGGTTCCAGACTGCAGGCTGCCGACTTGACAAATGGTTCTTTCCCTCAGAACGAAACCGGACCGCCTATAAAAAGGCGGCCTTATGAATAAAATAGTTCACTTCCAACTTCCCGATAAGGAAGATAGTGCGCATTCAGGCAGTATACTACCGATCATCAACATATCACCGACCAAAGGGATTTATATCCGGATTGCCATGATTAAAGGAAGAAAAATGGGTTGCGACAGTTTTTCCCATCCTACCTGAGTACAAATTGGGTTAAAAAATTAAGCGGAGAAGATTACCGGTACAAGTTCATTGTTGTGATCTGGTCACCCCAAGAGACGGAACCGAGACTATTCCGACTTCGGCGCCCGGCTGAGAAGCACATCGCAGGAAACAATGAATAAATGTCTGCATTGCATTGAACAGGGAATGATCAGATTAAATACCATTATATTCCTTATCATTTTATGATGCAAGGAAAAATTGATTATCGGCTGGAGGAACTGCACTGGGTTTCTGACGTTATTAGTTTTTTTGTTAGGAGATTCTATGTTTTGTGATATATTCAATCTTCAATTTTTCTTTCGAACCTATGGGAATAGTCCATTTCGAGTAATAGGGGGTTTTGTGAAACATTTTAAGTTTGTTACGCTAACAATTGATAGAAATGCAACGCTTTGGACAATTGCCTTTTTTATAACTGCAGCGTTAATTGCGGGTGCAGCATTTGCAGCCGACAAACCTAAGGTTAAACCATCCAATGAAAAATCGGAAAATACACCCATTGTAATTACCGCCG
>JBAVYC010000017.1:0-2019 GCA_049698595.1 Desulfobacterales bacterium
ACAAAGCCTTGAGCAGGCTCAACCCAACCTACAAAATGCAAAGTGGCCAAGGATAGAACCAACTCCAACTTTTAAAATGAAGTTTCACACAAAGGGTTAACTAAAAAATGAACATCGAACATTGAACGTCCAACATCGAATAATGAATTCTATCAATTAAAAAAAGACTGAGCAACACGCGGCGCCTGTGCTGCGCGAGCGAATCTATCCTTCGAAATTCTGCGGTTCGCTTGTTTTAAAATTAGATAAAGCGTAGCGTCATCAATATTCGACGTTCGATGTTGGAAGTTCGATGTTCAACGTTCAATCTTGTCACTGTTCCGCGCTGCCATTTGTAGTTTCACGCCGCCATAAGTCTGGCGGGGTAGCCTATGTGCAAGGTTAACGAAAGAAAGCAAACCCGGAACGGTGAACTCTGAACCTGTTAACGGTTACAATCCCGGATTGAATCCCATGAACTCTGCCAGAGAAGATCTTTTCAACAAAATCATCAAGGTCTATCCTGACCTGTCTCCCAAAAAAAGACGGGTGGCGGACTTCATCCTCAATGACCACAAGAAAGTCTTTCTCATGACTGCCAGGGAAATCGCCGGGGAATGCCAGATCAGCGAACCGACGATTATCCGTTTTACCAATGATCTGGGGTTTTCCGGCTACATGGAATTTGTCCAGTACATGAAAGGACTGCTTCACATCGAATTGACGGCTGTAGAGAGACTGCAAAAGGCCAGTCAGCAATCTGATGAAAGCAACACCCTCGACAAATATTGCCAAAATACCATTGATAACATTGAAAATATGAGAAATTCAATTTCGAAAAGAGATCTCAAAAAGATTGCCGCAGCCGTCTTTAAGGCTGAAACGGTTTATGTCGTCGGGTATCGCGCTTCGGCTACCCTGGCCTACTATTTCGGTTATCTGCTGAACAAAATAAGAGACAATGTTTTCCTGGACACCGCGCTATCCTGGGAAATCAAAGACTTGATTATCAGAAACGGAAAATCCAGGATCATGTTTGTCATCGCCTTTCCGCGATACGCTCGCAAGACCATTGAGTTAATGGAGTTGGCCAGAAAGTACAAAGTCAAAATAATCGGTATTAGCGACACGCCCAAATCACCCGTTATTGCCCTATCCGATCAGTACATTATCATCGATCTCGAATCGGTTTCCTTTATAGACCCTTTTGCCCACATTATGACCTACTTGGCAGCCCTGATTCATGAGATCACGTTTATGGACAATACAAAAGCGGTCAGATATCTTTCAAAATTTGATGACGGCATGAAAATCACGGATGAATTTTATTCCGAACAAGAGGACTAGTATGGGTTTAAACGAAGGACAGATCGAGCAAATCGTCGAATTAGTGGTCAGCCGGTTACAACAGCAAGGCGCAGATTTACCGGGGCCGGAAGCGGTTCCTTCCCGGCCTGCCGGCGTAATGGACGGCGTTTTCCAGGAAATGGAGGAGTGCATCCAGGCGGCTTCCAAAGCCCAGAAAAATTTAGTGGCATTGCCGTTGGCTGTGCGTGAGAAAATCATTCAGGCCATCCGACAGGTCGGTATGGCCAATGCGAATGAATATGCACAAATGGAATTCGAAGAAACCGGCCTGGGCAAAGCGGAAGACAATGCTAAAAAAAATCAGGCGGCCTGCCAGGTCTTGGGCATGGAAGATCTCAACCCCGAAGTGTTCAGTGGTGACAAAGGGGTGACGATCATCGAACGTATCCCGGTTGGCGTGATTGCCTCGATAAACCCGGTCACCAACGGCTCGCCCACCATCCTTTTTAACGCCGTCATGATGCTGGCCGGCGGCAACGCGGTGGTCAACAACCCCCACCCTAAAACCAGTGTGGTGGCGGCACGGGTCATCCAGGATTTGAATAAAGCCATTGTTGCTGCGGGCGGTCCGCCCAATTGTGTTTGCTGTCTTAAGGAGCCTTCCGTGCCGTCGGCCCAGACGCTGATGACCCATCCGAAAATTAAACTCATTGCCGTCACCGGCGGACACGG
>JBAVYC010000018.1:0-14804 GCA_049698595.1 Desulfobacterales bacterium
GGGCTGAGGCGGTCCGTCATTGGCAATGGCTCTGGATGAGCCCAAGGACACAGACAATGCATATGATGTGAACGGCTTCAAATTTATAATGGATAAAGAGTTTGATGAAAAAGCCAAACCCGTATCAATCGATTTTATGGGATATGGATTTAAAATCAACTCCAGCATTAATTTCGATTCCAGTTGTTCGAGCTGCGGAACAACGGGTTCCTGCTGTAGTTAGTCCGACATAGTAGAATAAAATTTAAAAAGGCAACACCCCGTAGTGTTGCCTTTTTTATGCCGCAACGGTCTAAAAAATCGCTAAAACATTGCCCCTGTTGCGAACTATCATCTTCGTGTCTATATTTCCTGAAGGCCCACAATTCCTGAACGGTTGTAAAAGTTCAGCCACTAGGACACAATGGCACAAAAAAAATGGTTTCTTGTTTCGAAGTCCAAATAGGGAGGACGTTATGTCACCCAACCATCTCATTAACGAAAAAAGTCCTTATCTGATCCAGCATGCCCATAATCCCGTTGATTGGCATCCCTGGTCCGATGAAACCTTTGCGCGGGCCAAATTGGAAAACAGGCCTGTGTTCCTTTCCATTGGATACGCCACCTGCCACTGGTGTCACGTCATGGAAAAAGAGTCCTTTGAAGACGATGAAGCGGCGGGATATCTCAATGACACCTTTGTCTGTATTAAGGTGGATCGCGAAGAACGCCCCGATATAGATGCGGTGTATATGGCGGCCTGCCAAATGCTGACCGGCAGTGGCGGCTGGCCGTTGAGTATTTTTATGACACCGGCAAAAAAGCCTTTTTTCGCCGCTACCTATCTCCCCAAAAACAGCCGCGCGGGCCGGGCAGGCCTGATCGACATTTGCCGGCAGGTCAAGAATCTCTGGACGGCCGATAAAGAAAAGATCGAGAATTCGGCTGTCAGCATTGCCGCCCAACTGGGCAAAGCTTTTGCGTTTACGGCCGCGGACGAACCCGATCCATCCCTGTTGGACCAGGCCTATCAGAAAATCAGACCCGGATTTGACCCCCAGCACGGCGGATTTGAGTCTGCTCCCAAGTTTCCAACGCCCCACCGGCTGCTCTTCTTGTTGCGCTGTTACCATCGCAACGGGGACTCAAATGCATTGGAAATGGTAAAAAAAACATTGACGGCCATGCGCCTGGGAGGAATTTGGGATCATGTCGGCTTTGGCTTTCACCGTTATTCGACAGATGCCAGGTGGCTTCTGCCCCATTTCGAAAAAATGCTTTACGACCAGGCCCTGATCGCCACCGCCTACCTTGAGGCCTACCAAATTACCAAAGACCCTTTGTTCGCCGCAACCACCGACGACATCTTCACCTACGTACTGCGGGACATGACTGCCGACCAAGGGGCCTTCTACTCGGCGGAAGATGCCGACAGCGAGGGCGAGGAGGGCAAATTTTATGTGTGGACGACGGAAGAATTTCGCAGGGTTCTGGGAGCTGAAATCGCCACAACCTGGGAGACGATTTTACGGTTGAGCCCGGAAGGCAATTTCACGGATGAAGCCACCCGTCAAAAAACCGGTGCCAACATCCTGCATCTAACAGCACCTATGAAAAAATGGGCCGAAAAATTAAACTTGCCGGAAGATCAACTTGGAAAGGATTGGGTCAATATCCGCGACCAGTTATTCCGCGTCCGGGAAAAGCGGGTTCATCCCCTGAAGGACGATAAAATCCTCACGGATTGGAATGGGCTGATGATTGCAGCACTGGCTCTGGGAGCCAGGATTTTGGACAGACCCGAATATGAGACCGCCGCCCGCAAAGCCGCCGACTTTATCCTGTCAAAAATGCGGGATAAAAACGGCCGGCTCTACCACCGTTTCAGAGACGGTGAACTGGCGGTGGAGGCCCACGCCGGCGACTATGCTTTTTTGATCCACGGCCTCTTAAGCCTCTACCAGACCACCTATGATCTGGTGTATGCCGAAGAAGCAAAAATGCTGCAGGAAAAAATGATTGAGCGTTTCTGGGATGCGGAAAACGGCGGTTTCTTCTCCACTCCGAATGGCAGCGACGAATTGCCCGTACGCCCCAAAGAGCTATATGACGGCGCCATTCCATCGGCCAACTCGGTTGCACTTTTCAATCTTGTGTTTCTGTCCCGGTTGACCGGGGACCCGCAATGGGAAAACCGGATCCAGGCCCATATCCGCGCCTTTGCCGGCACGCTGAAATCTCAACCCCAGGCCTTTACATATTTTCTATGCGCACTTGATTTTGCGCTTCGCCCGGGCCAGGAAATTATTATCACCGGCGAACCCCGGGCAACCGACACCCGTCAGCTGCTGTCGGCATTGAATCTTAATTTTACGCCCAACAAGGTCGCCATTGTAAAATCAGGCAACAATGCCGAACGTCTGGCTAAATTTGCCGGGTACACCGATGGTTTGCAGGTCATCGAAGGCCAGGCCACCGCCCATGTGTGCCGTAACGGCGCCTGTACCGACTCGACCACCGACACACAAACCATGGTCAATAAAATTATAGGAAAACAAGGTGGGTGACTTGCCACAAAAAGCGCTATAATTAACGAACAGTTGCAGCTATGGATAATCTGGAATTTGAAACACTGACCTCCGCTGAATTCAAAGAATACATACGGACGCACAAAGAAAAAAGTTACCTGGTCATCGATGTGCGTCAGGCTTCGGAATACGAAAATGGGCATATTCCAGGGGCTAAACTCATGCCCCTTACCGAGGTTGAAACCAGGCTGTTTACGCTGCCCTCAAAGCGGGACCTGATTTTCTATTGTGCCAACGGCGGTCGCTCCCAATGGGCTGCCTCCCTGGCCGGTGAGGGCGAGGTTAGTACCAAGACCGTTTATCATTTGATGGGCGGTATGCAGGCCTGGGAGGGTAAAACGTTGTCGGGTTATCCGAAAGTAAAAATATTCGACAAGGACCAGACCCTTAAAAAATTGCTGGCCACCGCCATGGATCTGGAAAAGGGCGCCTGGCGCTTTTATCAATATGCCATGGACAAATACAGCGAAGATCCCATTCGCCCAACCCTGGAACAGGTCTCCATTGCAGAAAAAGCCCATGCCACGCTGATTTATCGGTTCTGGAAGAAATTCGAACATAACCCGCCGCCTTTTGACAGGGTCTATCAGAGTCTGGCAGGGGAGATTCTGGAAGGCGGTCATAATTTTGAAGAGGCCTGCCGCCGTCTGGATGCCGTTCGAAAACATGGTTGCGCGGGTGTCATCGAGCTGGCCATGGTCATCGAATATTCGGCATTTGAACTGTATCGCACCATGGCTGAACGCTCCGAAAATTCCGAGGCCCGATCGGCATTTCTGTCCATCGCCCAGGCCGAAAAAGCACATCTGCGCGCCCTGACCCGCGCCATTGATCAGTGCCCGGAAAACAATGATCCGTAATACTAAGGCTGATTATAAGAAGTACCCATGAAGGAAATTGAATCTCTGCGCCAAGCGCTGATGAGCTGGTATCTGGCGAACCATCGGGACCTGCCCTGGAGAAAGACAGCCAGCCCGTATCACGTCTGGGTCTCGGAGGTAATGTTGCAACAAACTCAGGTCAACACGGTATTGCCGTACTACCGCAAGTTTTTAAAACGCTTTGCACGTCTCGAGGACCTGGCCCGGGCCGATTTGCAAGACGTTTTAAAGATCTGGGAAGGCCTGGGATACTATGCCCGCGCCCGCAATCTGCACCGCGCCGCCGGTATCGTTTTAAATCAATGCCATGGCGTTGTACCCGACGATTGGGAAGGTTTTCGAAAATTGCCCGGTGTTGGAGATTACATCGCCGCCGCTGTTTTGAGTATCGCCTTTGAAAAGCCCTACCCGGTTGTGGACGGCAATGTCAAACGGGTGCTGGCGCGATTGCTTTTAGAGGACGCGCCCGTAAACAAATCAACATCGATAAAAATTTTTAAAGATGCGGCGGACCGATTGCTGTCTTGTCAAGATCCAGGGACCTTTAATCAGGCTATGATGGAACTCGGTGCCCTGGTATGCAAACCGCGACAACCGCTTTGCAGCGCATGCCCGATTCAAAGGATGTGTTTGGCTCATGGAACCGGCCGGGTTGGCGAGTATCCCAAAAAGCTGAAAAAATCCCCGACGCCGCAGTATAAAATCGCGGTGGGGGTCGTGTTCAAAAACAGCCATGTCTTAATCACCCGGCGAAAACCGCAAGGGTTGCTCGGGGGTCTGTGGGAATTTCCGGGGGGCAAGATCCAAAACAATGAAAAAGCCAATGACGCTTGCATCAGGGAAATTCAAGAAGAGACAAATCTGTCAGTCAGTGTCGATTCGCATTTGGTCCGCGTCAAACACGCATACACTCATTTTAAAATCGTCATGGATGTTTTTTGCTGCTCGTATTTAACCGGCAAAGTAAAGTTAAACGGCCCGGTCGACCATCGCTGGATTAAGCTTGACAAACTAGATGATTATCCGTTTCCCAAGGCCAATCATAAATTTTTTCGGGAGTTGAAGCAGTTTGCAACGAAATTTGTTATTTGAAATTTTTTAATTGCTGAAACCTGAACACCGAAACCTTGGGTTCCTTACAACATGTTGTCAGATAAAACCCACTAAGGGCTTAACATGCCTGACATACTCCTCATCCAGCCGCCGATCAGAGATTTTTATCTGACAGCCAAACGGACCATTCCGTATGGTTTGGCCTGTATTGCCCCGGCATTGCTAAAAAATGGTTTTTCGGTGAAGATCCTGGATGCGCTGGCCACCTCAAAATCGCGGGTTTGCGATCTTCCCCGGGAAATGGATTATTTGCGTAAATATTACGGCCGGCCGGACCGGTCCGCTTTTGGACTGTTTCATCAATACCGGCACTTTGGCTACAGTTTTGAACATATCGGTAAAATGGCCAGGGAATCCGGCGCGTTTCTAATCGGGATCTCCTCTTTATTTACACCCTATATGCAGGAAGCGCTTCAAACAGCTGAGACCGTCAAAGCCTTTCACCCGGGCTGCAAGATTGTGGTTGGCGGTCATCATCCCAGCGCCCTGCCGCAGTCGGTGATGGAATCCGCGGCAGTCGATTTTGTAATCCGCGGAGAGGGTGAAGTATCCCTGCACCAGCTGGCGCAAACGCTGTCGAATGGCGGCGCGTATCATTCCATCCCCGGTCTTGTTTTCAGGAAAAAAAACGGCGCCATTCAGATCAATCCACCGGCACGGATGGAACATCCCGACGACTATCCATTACCGGCCGCCGATCTTATCCATCACCGGTTCTACCGCCGCAAAAAGCGCGCTGCGATGGTCATTGTTGCCGGTCGCGGATGTCCGCTGAGGTGCAGCTATTGCAGCGTGGGGGCAGGATCCTATCTGCATTACCGCAAAAGAAGCGTTGATTCCGTTATTGCGGAAATCCAAAACGGCGTCAATCGATATAATGTCGGATTCATCGACTTTGAGGATGAAAACCTGTCACTGGATCGGCAGTGGTTCTTAAAGCTTCTGGCTGAAATTCAACGGCGTTTTGGGGGGTGCGGCTTAGAGCTCAGGGCCATGAACGGGCTCTATCCGCCGTCACTGGATGAGGAGGTAATCCGCAGTATGCAGGCCGCCGGTTTCAGTGCCCTGAACCTTTCGCTGGGCTCGACCTCAACAGAACAGCTCAAAAGGTTTAACCGCTCGGATGTTCGCGCAGCATTTGACCGGGCCTTGAAACTGGCCGAAGACTGCGGCCTCAGAGCAGTTGGCTATGTAATCTGCGCCGCGCCTTTTCAAAGCGCTCAAGATTCAATTTCAGATCTTCTGTATCTGGCGCAACGGAGAGTTCTGGCCGGTGTATCTGTTTTTTATCCGGCACCGGGCAGCCAAGATTTTGAGTTGTGTAAGAATCTGAGCATTCTACCCGATCATTTTTCCTGCATGCGGTCGAGCGCTCTGCCGGTAGCTCACACAACCAACAGGCAAGAGGCCGTTACCGTGCTCAGGTTGGCTCGAATCCTCAATTTCATGAAATTGAATTTGGATAATGGAAAATACATTGCAGCAGATCCAACTCCCGAAAATTTGGGGATAAATAATCCCGGGGACCGTGTAGAGACGAGCAGGCGGCTCCTGTCACAATTCTTAGATGACGGCAAAATAAGAGGCGTGACACCGGAAGGGGAGGTTTTTGAACATATCATTTCGCAGGACCTGGCCAATGGGTTTCGAACAGGTTTAGCCGCTGTCGAGTTGCGCGGCTCACAGTAAGAAGCGCATTAAATTGCCTGCAACGCCCTGTTGATCAGACCTTATCACGATACCATTGCAATATAGTCATTTACCATAAATAAATTAAAGGAAACCAGACATCATGTCGTACAGCGTTAAAGATATATTAAAGATCATGCTGGCAAAGCAGTTCTCAGATTATTAGAAAATGGGGATTTAACATGAAAAAAAACATAGACCCGCGTATGCATACGGCCGAACATATTCTCAATCAGACCATGGACAGGATGTTCAATTGCGGTCGATGTTTCAATGCGCACATCGAAAGAAAAAAATCCAAATGCGACTATCGCTTCAACCGGCCGCTATCTCAATTTGAACTTCAAGAGATTCAGACGCGGGTCAACCGGATTTTCGCAGCGGATCTGCCGGTTATCGAAAAATACATACCCAAATCAGAGGCGCTGCGTAACTACAATACCGAAAAATTGCCAGGCGATGCCGGCGACACCATCCGAATCGTTAAAATCGGGGATTATGATGCCTGCCCCTGTATCGGGCCGCATGTCAAATCTTCGGGTGAAATCTCAGGGTTTCAGATCACCTCCTCCAGTTTTGATGAAAGTGTCTTAAGAATCCGATTTAAACTCACACCAATTAATGAGCCTTAATGGCAAATGGTCTTGAAAAATCCGAATTCATAATCACATTAGTGGAGATAATTATTAATTTACAAGCACCTAAATTGTGAAAGGAATATAAAAATGAGCGTTCTAGTAGCTAAAGAAGCACCCGATTTTGTCGCTCCGGCCGTCATGCCGGATGGCATCATCAAGGAAGATTTCAAACTCTCGGATTTGAGAGGGAAATATGTGGTCTTGTTTTTCTGGCCGTTGGATTTCACGTTCGTGTGCCCCACGGAGATTATTGCCCATGATAAGCGCATGGAGCAGTTTAAAGGTCGCAATGTTGAGGTCGTCGGGGTATCCATTGATTCCCAATTCACGCATTTTGCCTGGCGTAGCACGGCCGTCAATGACGGGGGAATCGGAGCAGTGGATTTCCCGCTGGTAGCCGATGTGAAGCATGAAATTACAAAGGCCTATGGAATAGAACATCCGGACGGAGTTGCGCTGCGGGCTTCTTTTCTCATCGACAAACAAGGTGTCGTGCAGCATCAGGTTGTCAATAATCTGCCTTTAGGACGCAATGTCGATGAAATGCTTCGCGTTGTCGATGCTTTGCAGTTTACTGAGCAGTACGGGGAAGTCTGCCCCGCCGGATGGAATAAAGGCGAGGACGGGATGAAGCCCACTGCCGAAGGGGTAGCTGAGTTTCTGGCTAAAAACACTGACAAACTCTAATTTTCAGGAGGAGCCTGCCCATTTGTAGACGGACTCCTCGCAAATCCGCTTTCGTCCAATTTTTCTTTTTTCTGTCAACAACTATTCAATTCCCCGATAAAGCGGGATCTCCGCTGCGCTGCGACCGGCTAAGCTTGTCCGGGTTGGGATTAATACGCTGTCCGGTTGCGCCCCCCCTTCTTGGCTGTATAGAGTTTTTTATCCGCCGCTTTGATCACTTTCTCCGGATCGATCTTCCTCCCGCCCGGAGACGCCAAGCCGATGCTGACGGTCACCTTGACTTGTTTGCGGTTAGCACAATTCTTGTGACGACGGTCATTTTTCTTTTTGCTGCGGTGTTTCCAGTCCCGCACGGTAAAAGGGGTGGACCCGATAGCCTCCCTGAAATCTTCAATATACGGGATAGCGTCTTCGACGGTTTTCCCGGCAAAGATGGCGGTAAACTCCTCGCCGCCGTAACGAAATGTTTTCGCTCCACCGGATATTTTTCCAAGCCTGGAAGCAATTATTTTCAATACCTGATCACCTGTTTTATGGCCGAAGGTGTCATTAAATTTTTTAAAATGATCCACATCGATCATCGCAATCGTATATTTCTTGCCTAAATTAAGCAGGGTTTCATTTAGACTTCTGCGTCCGGGCAAAGCCGTCAGTTCATCGATGTAGGCCATGAAAAAGGAAGCCTCAACGGTTGTGATTACCAAAATCAAACCGGCTGCGAAAAAATAAAAAATGACGGCGGGTCCTGAAGACCCTGTTTTGATCCCGAGCATGGCGGCAACAATGCCAAAGAAAAATCCGCAAATTCGAATATCACCGGTTTTTACAAATCGCACCAGCACGAAAAGAAATGCCAGACCGAACGCAAGGGCTGCTGCAGTCGGTATACCTTCAAACCTGAAGAAGAAATGATCGCTAAGAACAGAACCCTGCCACGCGGAAAACCAGGAAAGTTTATCCGCTACTAGAGGTGACAAAGATGTTATCGCATCCATTACCCGCGACGAGATACGACTGAAAGGATGGCAGAAAAAAAGGACCGCAGATACCTGTACCATCAATAAAATTAGGGCGAAAATGCCGGCCGAAGTGATGAGCCTGCGCTGGGTTAGTCCACTGTAAAATGCCAGGTTTAACGGCAGCAAAAAAGCCAGTGCGGACGCTACCGACTGGTTGGGAATCACTGTCCGTGGTAATTCGACAGAACCGAAATGATCTATACCATAGTATGATAAGGCCAGGGCCAAGGAACCGAGGATCATCCCGGCATTCGCATAGCGCCATCCCATAGCGAATCCAATTGCAAAAACAATGTAAGGCACAAACGGCATAATTATCGTAACCGCTCTGAGTTCTTTGACATCATGCATTTGCTTTAACAGATCGGGCCACTTGATGATGGCTACTGATGAAAACAGAATCAAGGCCATGGGTACGAACAGCGGATATACGGTGCGCCTTATCAAATACAAGGTTGTCTGTGACCTCTATAAACTAATTATTTAGGTAACTGTTTACAGGTTTAATGTTCAGCTGTGGATCAAAACAGCTGAAGCCGTTGACGATACACAGCGGTAACCGTTTTGGGATCATCGGTGATGACAATGTTGTCTTTAATCCACTCTGGTGCCCTGCCTCGTCTGACCATTTCGTTAATCTGTTCATCGATTCCATTCCAATAATCACCGCCGCCCTCTGTGTCGAATAAAATAACCGGAACAGGATCCAGAATGGATAACTTCATGTTGCACAGGGTAATGCCAAGCTCTTCCAGTGATCCCAACCCGCCGATGTTAAAGATCGGAAATGAGGCGATCTCGAACCATTTTTGTCGGCTGTGACGGCAGGTTGCCTGAAAAACCTGACAAAAATCAACATCGGTTGTCATGGATTGATCGGTGATATCCAGAAAATTTGCCCCGGACAGAATCCCCCGTTCCCTTGCCAGAGTATTGGCCTGCTCCATCACCCCGCTGCCGCCGCCGGTGACGATTCCGATGCGCCGCCCCCAAAACTCGATGAGGGCTTCCAAAAGTTCTCCAAGTTTTGTCTCCCCTTTTGGCGATAGTTTCTGGTTGGAACCATAGAAGGCAAACAACATGGACTTGTGAAAATCAGCGAACCGCTCCGGTGCCACAAAATAGCCCATGCCGTCACGCATGGTGTGTTTCATTAGGCGGTCATTCAGCCCGGATACCCAGAACACTTCCAGACCGAATGCATGGTATTCTTCCAGGCGATGGTGGTCCTGTTGTGATAAAAACGGGCCGTGTTCACAGGACGGTTCATAAAAATAGAGTGCCTTTAACTTACCTTCACAGGTCAGATTGATTATATCGCGATGCTCGATGATGTTGGGAAAATATTTCATGATCAAAACGGCCGGATTACGATCGAGGGCATTTTCGATTCTGGATGTTGCATACATGTGAGAGCATTCGCTCTTCGGTGAAAAATCACGCCTGGCCAGTGAACACATAGCCCGGGTCACATCGCAATCCTCGGCAGGACCGTTTAAAAAAATGTCGGCCTTTTCTAGCCCGTCCGCCTCACCGCAAGCGACAGCCACCTGTTTGTCTAAAAAATGGCAGGTCGTATTGCCGAAGCGGTTAAACCGCTTTTCGAATTCGCGCATTTGACGGTAGCTGTAAAATGTACGCGTCTGGGCGGATTTTTTACGGCGCAGACCATTTCGCGACTTGGCGGCATTGTATACCCTCGCAGATATCAATGGATTAACGATAGGGTGATCACTCTGATTGACAATTTCTAAATAAATTCGGATGCCCCGTGTTTTAATGGGATCCAGCACGGTTGCAGGCAGGTTTCGGCCCAGGGCGAAACCGCTCTGCAACACCACATAGTGTTCATTGAGATACATGGAGCAGGTCGTCACAACCCCTTCGCCCGGTGCAATCGTTAGCGAGGGCATCGCATTCCGAACCTGGTAACGGTTGAGAAGTTCTCGGCCGTCCTCACGAAACAGAATTCGGCCGAGGACCTTTTTGTCCAATGGCTCTCTAAACCGGCAGACAACCTTGTGCGGGGCAATAACGATACTGCCGTCGCTGGAGATGGTGGTTGACTCCGGCAACTTCAACTCGGCGCGTTCGATGGCTTCCAGAACTTCATCCGAACTTAACAGGGCCTCAGGATCACAGAATACCAGCCGACCGACCGGCAGTCCCAGCGTAAAAAACTCTTTAAACTCGTCTAAACCGGGGTAACCGGGAATGACGGCTGACGCTGCCAGGGTAAGGGTGATCATGTCTCCCTTTAAACTGCTGGCATCGGGCGGATCGCACTTGATCTGCAGGCCTAATCGAGCAATTCTGGACCGCTCACTGAACAAGATGTGCTCCGGTCGATTTTTTAATTCATCGACCAAATCCTGATTGAGTCCGAAGGTGGTTTGGAATGCAATCGTGCGGTTGTTCACATCCAAGATTTTGGAAATGACCCCGTCTTCCGACTGCAAAAGTCCCCGAAACAGATGGTTGTTTCTGTCGGTCTTAGCCATAATTTCCTATCTCATGCTTTTTCCCGGAAACCCGGGACATATGTTATCGTTTTGTCGATCTTCTTTACACCCGTCAAAAATAAATATTTAATATAATCATTGTTTTGGATTACACTATGATTGGAAGCGGCCGGAGTTCTTTAGCCGCTGAATAAAACCGGGGCAGGGGTTGCTTTGAAATTTACATTGAAACCGGCCAAAAATGTATTATCAGTCATAGTAATCATTCCAGGTTCTGGTGCTAAATCAGTCATAGCATCATTACATAAAAAAGATATGCACCAAAATCAAGTCATACACCGGTGTACTCCAAAAGATTCTCAATGATTTTAATCAACGATTTATTGACCGTGTTCTCCTCATTTAGATAGCTTAATTTCAACTCCTTGGCTGTGAGATTGTCAAGAACCCATCCAAATCCCAATTTATCGAAGAATATAATCGTCTCCTTACTGATCGCCCGGTTAGCCTCCGTTAACAATCCAACCTCCTTTCAATCTATTGAAACATCCGTTAGTATTTTTTTACAATTAGTTTTAATTAGCCATAGGGCTGTATTCAAAATTGCGGCAATCTTGCTCGGCTTTTTTGACCCGCTATTTGTGTATCGTCATCGCCAACGAATTTCTTTAGCGCTAGTTCGCCCAGACGATTGTGGTCACTCCGGTTCACCGAACCCGATTGAGAATTATAACTATAATATTTCAATAAATTATCCTCTTGGCAGCCAATCAAATTAGGGGAATCCGGATCGACAAAGCTCGTGCCGATGGGCTAAATTGAAGCCTTCGGCGCAATTTCAATTGACACCGGGCAGCGTCTATTTTATGCTTTCTAAATGATTATATCCATCGACCATCAACTTTCCACAGCGCCGGCAGGCAGACCGCCCCAGGGATTGTTCATCATGGACCTCGACGGCACATTGCTGCGTTCGGATCGAACATTTTCGAGCATCGATATCGATGCCCTCGTGCAGCTCGGCGAACTGGGTATCATACGAACCATCGCCACCGGCCGGTCCTTATATTCTTTCAACACGGTCGAAGTAGGGGATCTGCCGGTGGATTTCATAATTTTCTCAATGGGTGCTGGCGTCCTGCAACATGCAGGCGGTATGGTTGTCCGCAGAGTGAGCCTGGAACCCGATGAAGTGAAACAGGCATGCAAAATCCTTAAAACCAACCGGTTGGATTTTATGATTCACCGAACCATACCCGACAATCATATGTTCAGTTATTTTCGATCAAATGAGGGCAATGATGATTTTGAAAGGCGCTTGAAACTTTACAGCCGGTTTGCCGTTCCGTTAAATGAGGCGACCGACGGTTTCGGCCTTGCCAGCCAACTGCTGGCAGTGGTGCCGGATAGAGTCAGCCATGCCGTTCTTGAAAAGGTCCGCAGCGAATTGCCCGACTATAGTGTCATCCGGACAACTTCACCATTGGACGGCAAAACCACCTGGATCGAAATCTTTCCCACTGTGGTGTCCAAAAGCCGGACGGCAGCCTGGCTGGCTGGCGAACTAAAAATTGATAAAAGCGAAATCGTGTCGGTGGGAAATGACTACAACGATCTGGATTTACTCGAGTGGACCGCCAAGAGCTATGTGGTCGACAACGCCCCGGCTGATCTCAAAGACCGCTTTACCGGTGTCGCCTCCAACAACAATGGCGGGGTGGCTGAAGCGGCCAGACGCTCGATAGAAAACACTTTTGGTGTCGGCTGATGGTTCGTAGAGTTGATTAGTTGATTGTGTTGATTAGTTGTCGTAATGACAGCCGACTTTTTGCTTGAAATTACACCAGTTCTTTATCCATTTCAGAACCCTTCCATCATTGTTAAGTGCACCCATAACCTGAGTATACCCCTTAGTTGGGGTATAATACCTATGGGGATAAAGATCCTATCCGATTCTTGCGATGTGATTATTTTTTCCCGATTCACCCCGCCACCTCCCGCACAGATTCTTCGAATATGGAAAGACCGGTGTCGACCTCATTGGAGGTAATGCTCAGGGATGGAGAAAACCGGATACTGTTTTCACCGCAACCCAGCAGGAGCAATCCTTTTTCGAAAGTCTTTTTGATGATACGGCTACGCCACTCGGTGGCCGGCGCTTTGGTATGACGATCTTTCACCAATTCAACGGCCACCATCAGCCCTTTGCCACGCACATCGCCCATACATTCATATGTCTTTTGCATCTCACGTAAGCTTTCAATTAGACGTTTGCCCTGGTTGGCCGCATTCTTCATCATATTGTTTTCAAGCAGTTCAATGGTCGCCATCGCCGCCTGGCAGGAGAGCGGATTACCACCAAACGTAGATGCGTGGGAGCCGGCCTCCCAATTCATGATTTTGGCAGGCGCGATGGTGGCTCCCAGGGGCATCCCGGAGGCAATCCCTTTGGCCAGAGACATAATATCCGCTGTAACCCCGAAATGCTGCATCGCAAACATCTTGCCGGTGCGTCCCATGCCGGACTGAACTTCATCGGCGACATACAGGATGCCGTACTTTTTGGCTATCTTGTAGAGTTCTTTGTGGAATTCCGGCGGCGGTACGATATAGCCGCCCTCCCCCTGAATGGGCTCTACAAAGATGGCCGCCACTTCCTCGGCCGGCACTATCGTTCGAAAAAGTGCATCTTCAACCCAGTGTGCGCAATACAAACCACATTTGGGATACGTAAGATTGTAGGCGCAGCGATAGCAATAAGCATAAGGAATATGGGTGATGCCCGGCACGAGAGGATTGTAATGTTTTTTTTGGATGGTTTTGCTGGCGGTCAATGACAAGGCCCCCATGGTACGCCCGTGAAAAGCGCCGAAAAACGCAATGTTCAATTCTCGTTTGGTGTGCCAGCGTGCCAGCTTAAAGGCGGCTTCCACTGCTTCGGCACCGGAGTTGCCGAAGTATACCCTTTTAGTGCCTTTTCCGGGAGCCAGATTCGCCAGTTTTTCGGCCAGGATGATCTGGGGTGTATAGTAAAAATCCGTGCCGGACATATGCAGCAATTTCTTAGCCTGCATCTGAATGGCCTTGACCACCTGGGGATGGCAGTGACCGGTGGCGTTAACGGCAATACCGGACGTAAAATCAAGAAAGATGTTACCGTCGACATCATGAACCCAGAGCCCTTTGGCTTTGTCGACAACAAGCGGATATACTCGTGTGTAAGAAGGGGAGACAAAGGACTTGTCGAGCTTGATCAGTTTTTTTGCCCGGGGTCCGGGCAGCGGGGTTCTAATTTGAGGTGACTTCATTGGGGTTCCTTTCTCAATTCAGACTTTAGATGGGTTCTATCCTAAATGAGCGAAAAAAGCTCAATTAGGCGTTAATGGTTATTTGTTATTCGTTATTAGAGTATAATGATGGCCCTATAAGGTTATTGGCTGGCAAGCCAGAAAGCCGGGATGCTGGGATGCTAAGAGAATGTGGAATTATTAAGCTTCCGAGCTTTCCAGCCGCCTAGCTTCAAGCCAACTAAACGAATAACTCCCAATCGGTTTTTTAACTCAGTTGGCGTTCTATTATATCATTAGACTTAAGTTATGTTTAAAGCGATAGTTTATGTTCTGAATACAATAGTTTATCGCCATTCTCGATAAACGTCAAGCATTGTAAAACTTATGTAAAAGCTTTGTGCGCGTGTTGACACCCCATAACATAACTTTATAGACTAAAAGGAATGCATTAACCGTTC
>JBAVYC010000019.1:0-6227 GCA_049698595.1 Desulfobacterales bacterium
TCGTGGACGAGTTTATCCGGTTTATGGATCAAGACGGCTGCCGCCAGACCGCTTGCGAAGTGGATGAATTTGTAACCCGCCAGGTAATACCGGATCTTCCTTGTATGGTAGCAGTGGATCATGCGCTAAGCGGGGGGGTATTTAAAGCATTGGCCCGTCATCTCGGGCAGGAGAATCTGTCCCTCATTATTGTCGACAGTCACACGGATGCCGTACCAATGCCGTTATTGGCGGACGCGATTCAGTACGATATCGATACCAACCCGAATTCCGTTTACGATCGCAATGATCCTTTTCTGTATAATCGGCCGGATAGCTACAATGCCAGTTCGTTTGTCCATCACCTGCTGGCAGAACAAATATTAGCGCCGGCAAACCTATATCTCATCGGGGTCAGCGATTATCCCGAAAAGCGCGCTTTGCGCCTCAAAGATCCGCGAATGGCCCATTATACCGGGGTTTGGTCCGGACTCAAACGCCGGGGTGCAAAAGTAATCACCAAGGATGAGTGCTTAACCAAACCGAGCAAGCTTAAAGTATTATTAAAGAATATTAAAACACCCTACCTATATGTTTCCATAGATATGGATATCGGCGCCCGCAACGCCCTGGAAGGCGTTCGCTTCCGCAACTGGCAGGGACTTGCCGAAAAGCAAATTTATAAAGTGATCGATCTGATTTGTGATTTTGTCGCTAAAGATATCCAACTGGCCGGCATGGATATAACGGAAATTAATCCACGCCGGGCAGGAAGTAATTCTACTTCAGGCCAGGATCGTACCTACCGGATTGCCACCAATTTGATTAAACGGATCGCATTTAATATACAGGATGAAGTGTCTGGCATTACGGTGCCTTAATCATGGAAATTCCGATATTTTTTTTGATATAGGCCCCTATCTGGTTTTTTTGACAAAAGGTTGTAAGAAGATTAAGGTTTCAGGTGTTCCGCCCTTGGTGGATCAGCCAGCCGGTGATCTGAAAAGCGGCCGGTTTAATCGAAAAAGAAGAGGAATGGATTCTTATCTTTGAAAAGCAATTGGACAGGATCAACAGGATCACCAGGATAGAGCGGCCTTCGGCCGAAGGCATCTCGCCGCAGGCGAAAAAAATCCCGTCAATCCTGTCTAAAAAATAAAAATCGAATCCATTCCATATCCCTTCGAACACCTGTAGTTCCAACGAGGATTTTGCAGCATCGCGACTAAAAGCCAGGAATATCTAAATTGAATAAAGACCTGATTGCCGACCTGCTCAGCGCGGGGATACGGGTCCCGGGTTCCATCACGGGCCGCAAAGGCGGGGCCGGACCGGCCGAGGGCAGGGCATTTATATTAAATGGTATGGCTGTCAACATCCCCATCGCCGCGGCATATGTGGCGGATTCACCTTATCAGCTGCGGTCACATGGCGAGGGGTTTATCCTTTTGCAAAACGGCACTGAAATTGATTCCATCGGCATCGTGCCGGCGCCGCATTTTTATCAGGGTCAAACGGCTGACGGCATTGGCTACAGCCAAATCGCATTGCTGCACGGCAAGGATTGTTTGGCCACGACGGTCAACCAGCGTTGTTTTCACTGGCAGACCGGACAGCGCTGTAATTTTTGCGGCACCGAAATTTCGTTGCACAACGGCCGAACCATCGCCACCAAGCGTCCGGGTCAGTTGGTCGAGGTGGCACGCTATGCTCAGAAAATGGACGGCGTGAGCCACGTGGTGTTAACCTCCGGCACCGGTGACCCGCCGGGGAGCGAGATTCCCTATCTGGCCCGCTGTGCAGAGGCAATTAAACAGGCCACCGGGCTGCCCGTCCATGTCCAATTCATACCTCCCAAAAACCTTGATTTGCTGGATGTGTTGCTCACCTCAGGTGTGGATACGGTGGGTATTCATATTGAGAGCTTTGACTCCCAAATCCTGGCGCGATTGGCCCCGGCCAAAGCCGCTATCGGCTTACAACATTACGAGCGGACCTGGAAAAAAGCAGTGGCCTTATTTGGTCCCAATCAAGTGAGTAGCTTTTTAATCGCAGGATTGGGGGAATCACCCGCATCCATTGTTTGGGGCAGTGAAATACTTGCCGATTTGGGCGTCTATCCATTTATCGTGCCCTTTCGCCCGATACCCGGTTCCAGGATGGAAAATAATTTGCCCCCGGATTCCCGGACGATGATGCGGATTTACACGGCCGTGGCCCGGATCCTGAAACACAAAGGCTTGGCAGCATCCCTCTGCAAGGCCGGCTGTGTCCGTTGTGGGGCCTGCAGTGCCTTGCCCGCTTTTGAAAGCCGGCCGGCCCCTTTGATCTGCCATAGTGTTCGCACTGAAAGGGAAAAGGCGGAAGCCTATGCGATTCGCCATGAGGTGTTTGTCAAAGAGCAGAAGCTTTTCGAGGAATCGGATGTCGATGCCAACGATGCCGTGGGAACGCTGCTGGTGGCAAAAAAGCGATCGAGCATCATCGGTACCGTACGCATATATCCGGCCGGGGGTAGGGAAAAGGGGCCTTGGATCGGGGGGCGGTTGGCCGTGCGCCGGGGGCATCGGGTCTCTATGGCGGGGGCACTATTGGTCAAGGAAGCTATGAAGCGGGTTAAAAAGAAAGGCTGCACCCGGTTTACGGCGCACATCCAGGAAAGCAATGTCCCTTTTTTTAAAAAACTTGGCTGGGAACCCGTGGGCGCTTTGGAAAATTATGTTAGACGCCCGCATCAGCTCATGGAGGCGGATTTGGGGCAGGTGCCTGAAGATTTAGAACTTAGTTCGCTTCGCTCACAACCTGTCGAGAGCCTCCCTTCGAGAGCCTCAGAGTCCAGTGACAAGGTCGTGCGATTGGAATGATGGAACAATGGAATACTGGAATATCGGGTCTTTTTTGCATCGCATTGAAATTAATCCAGGTTGCGATTTATATAGACTAGCATATTCGGGGTAATTGTTCTCCGGCCAGCATATCCAATAGTCGCCCGCCCCCGATGCGTGTTTCCATAAAAACTTTTCCGGAATGATCAGCAATCACTTCTCCGATCACGGCCGCGTCTTTACCGTAGGGATTCATCCGAATTGCGGCCAGAACCGCAGCGGCATCTTCCGGGGCCACAAAAGAGAGTAATTTGCCTTCGTTGGCCAGGTACAGGGGATCAAAACCCAGCAGTTCACAGGCCGCCACGACCTCTTTTTTCAAGGGTATTTTAGTTTCGTAAATCTTGATGCCGACCTGTGATTTCTCCGCAATTTCATTTAAAGCGGTGCCCACGCCGCCCCGGGTGGGGTCCCGTAAGACATGGATATTATTACTTGCTGCAAACATCTGTTTTACCATGTGGTTTAAAGGCGCCGTATCGCTGGTAAGGTTGGATTTAAAGGACAGGCCTTCGCGGCTGGTCAAAATGGCAATTCCATGATCGGCGATGGTGCCGCTCAAAATTATCCGATCACCGACTTTAGCATTGAGACTGGCAACATTCACGCTGGGCGGTATCAATCCGATTCCGGAAGTGTTAATGAAGATCCGGTCCGCGGCGCCCTTCGGCACTACTTTAGTGTCCCCGGTCACTACCGTGACATCAGCCTTTTTCGCAGCAGTCCCCATATCATTGATAATTTTCTCGAGATCGGCCCTGGCAAACCCCTCCTCGATGATCAAACCGACACTCAAATACAACGGTGTTGCGCCGCACATGGCAATATCATTGACAGTGCCGTTAATGGCCAACTCACCGATGTTGCCGCCCGGGAAAAAAATGGGATCCACCGTGTAGGAGTCAGTAGAAAATGCCATCCGATTTCCGTTAAGTTCAAATATGGCGCCGTCATTCAACTCGGCCAGAATGGGATTATCAAAAACCGGCAACAGCATTTCGGTAGTTAAGCGATGCGAGATTTTGCCGCCGCTGCCGTGATCTAGTAGTATTTTGTCAGATTTCATGTAAGTTATCCGTTCTTGTTTCTGAATTCACATATGGTATTTATAATAGGCCGCGCAGGTCCCCTCGGTGGATACCATACAAGGCCCCACCGGATCGGTGGGCGTACAGACTTTTTGGTATAATTGACAATCCGGCGGAATCTTTTTGCCGGTCAGAATTTCCCCACAGGCGCAGCCTTTCAGAATTTGCGGTTCCGGAACTCGAATATCAAACTGTTTGACGGCATCATGGCCGGCGAATTCATCTCTTATTTTCAATCCACTCAGCGGGATCATTCCGATTCCCCGCCAGCAGGCATCGACCGGTTCAAAAATATCCTGCAGTATTTTCTGAGCCTTTGGGTTTCCTGCTTCGGTAACGGCCCTGGGATAGGCATTGTCAAGGGCTGGAGTTTCGGTCTCGATCATCTCCACCAGCTTGCTGACGGCCTGTAGAATATCCGCCGGTTCAAAGCCCGCCGCCACACAGGGAATCCGATACTTGTTGAAAAAGGGCCGGTAGGCATTCAGACCGATGATGACCGACACGTGTCCGGGCAGGATGAAGCCGTCAATCTGAACATCATCAAGGCTCATCAATACATCCAGGGCCGGGGGAACCAGCTTGTGAGCAGATATGACCGAGTAATTATCTACTTTCATCTGCGCGGCCTGCATGATGGACGCCGCAATGGTCGGGGCTGTGGTTTCAAAGCCCACCCCCAGAAACACCACCTTTTTATCAGGGTTTTTTTGCGCGACCGCCAACGCATCAAAAGTCGAATAAACCACCCGGATATCATGGCCTTCAGCGCTTTCTTTCTGCAATGAAGAATTGCTGCCGGGCACCCGCAGCAGGTCACCAAATGTTGTGACGATCACGTCATCCAAACGGGCCAATTCAATAAAGGCATCAATTTCGCGCTGGTCTGTAACACACACCGGACACCCCGGGCCCGACAGCAGGGATATCGTTTTGGGCAACAAGGAGCGGATCCCGCTGCGAAAAATCGAGACCGTATGGGTTCCACAAACCTCCATCAGACGAATCGGTCGCCGGCTGGTGGCTTTAATTTTATTGATTAGTTTTTGGGCTATTTCCGCGTCACGGTATTCTTCAATGTGTTTTAAGGTCATAAATGGAATCCCGATTTTTAATTTTTGGCCACAGCCGCCGCTACCACCGCCTGTCCCAAGGCAATCCCGCCATCGTTGGTCGGTACCTGCTGATGGGTAAATACATCAAATTGATTGTCTTGCAGCACCCGAATCATGCCGCTCAGCAGGGTGGCGTTCTGAAAACAACCGCCGCTGAGAACCACGCGGTTCAGACCGCTTTCTTTGCGGATGACATCACACAGATCGGAAAACAGGCAGATCAAGGTTCGGTGAAATTTGGCGCCAATTTCTGATAACGGTATCCTGTTTTGAATATCCGCAACCACGCCGCGAATGATGGGTGCCGGTGGAACCTGAAAAGTGTTATCCTGCTCCCATTCATAATCATAGAGGGATTCAGTCGATTTCCCCGCCAGCATTTCCAGTTCCATGGCTGCCTGACCTTCAAAATCAACCCGGCTGCGAATCCCGCAGATGGCCGCGACACCATCAAACAAGCGCCCCAGACTGGAGGTCAGCGGCGAATTGATCCCTTTGGTAATCATTTCACTGATGACCGTGAGGCGTTCGCTTTCGAGGTCCCGCAAGAAGGGCAGATCAAGACTGTAAAAGTCAGCCCCATAGGCATCCTGAAGATAGCTGATTGCCATTCGCCAGGGTTCTTTGATGGCAGCGGCGCTCCCCGGCATGGCAATATAGGCGAGATGACCGGCGCGCGCAAAATCATGCGCTTCGGTAATCAGAATTTCGCCGCCCCAGAGTGCGCCGTCGGTGCCATAACCCGTGCCGTCAAAGGCAAGGCCAATCACTGCGCCTTCCATTTTGTGCTCGGCCATGCAGCTGACGATGTGGGCGTGATGATGCTGAACCTGAATATTGGGGATGGTCGCCTGGGCTTGAGCGAATTGGGTACTCAAATAATCCGGATGCATGTCGCAGGCCATAATTTCAGGATGGATGCCGAGAATCCGTTTGAGATGGTCAACGGTCAATTTGAAAAAATCATAAGTTGCGATATTTTCCAGGTCCCCGATATGCTGGCTCAAAAAGGCTTTATCCTGTTTGGTGACACAAATCGTATTTTTAAGCTCGGCGCCGCAGGCCAAAATCGGAGGTACCTCGTTTTTTAAAAAAACCGGGATCGGCACAAACCCCCTCGAACGTCGAATACATCGCTCGGCGCCGGCAATGTGCCTGAC
>JBAVYC010000020.1:0-1996 GCA_049698595.1 Desulfobacterales bacterium
CCGTGGATAGTGTAGATGGAAGCGCTGTCAAAGGCATCCAGCGTGTCCCTGATTTTTTGGACAATGGTCCCATCGTCTTGCCCGTCACCGCCGGAGCGGATTTCCTCAAGAAGCTTTTCCTGAATCCGGGTTTTCAATTCCGAGGTTGCTTTCTCGGTGAAGGTCACCATGAGGATATTTTCAATCGCGATATCCTGCCGTTCCTTCAGTAGCCGCACAACCAGGTTTTCAAGGGTATAGGTTTTACCGGTGCCGGCGGAGGCTTCGATCAGCGCGTGGCGGGTCAAATCAATGTCTGCGATGTCAACCACAAGGGTGTAGGACATGTTCACTCCGGGTCAAAATAAATTTTAAACCGCCTACGAACTCTGTCGAACGCATCCCCGGGAATGGTCGGTTTTGCAATTCGGATCAGGTAGTCATCTTCCTCGCTAAAAGCGTCTTTAATTTCAGCGGCAAATTGCATCCGCATGCCCTCATTGACTTCGTCTTCCGGCATTTTGTGCGGCCGAATCGACCGGCTCGTTACGATTTCAAAAGGCAGCCAGGCCGTCATTGACTGATTCAGGACATTCGAGACCAGTTCAACCAGATACGCTTTAGCGGTTTCACGATCGAACCTGTAGGTCCATTCCTTGACGATTTCCCGGTATCCGATGTGAAGCGTAAGGCCGGACGGTTCGATCCAGCGGCAGCTCTCATCCCCAACTAGACATATCAGATAAAATAACACCGGCCCGAGAACGTATTTATCGGGCTCCCGTGGATTCTTAGCGGAACCAGTCAGAACCAGCACGTGCCAGGTATCAGCGGCATCCTGCCACACCCAGGGCAATTGCCCGTGAAGTTCCACTGCCCGCGTAACCGTTTGCGATACACGGTTCAGGGTCTCTACCGTCAAAGATAAAGGTTCAAACCGTTTTCGCACTGGAAGGCTATTTGATGAGATGGGTTCTTCGGCCGGCTCGCCGATCGATACGGCCCGGAACATCTGTTTTGCCGACTGCATCTGCTCTAAAACCGGATTCAGGGTTTCCGTGATTTGCCTGACATGGCCCATTATCTCATCCCTGTCGATATCGGCAAACGCACCTTCCGGCGTTTGACTCTTGCGCCAACAGGCGTCATAGACGTGATCGTAAAATGCTGCGGCATCCGGTTTAGCGGTATCCGCATCCATCCCGGAAAAATGTGCGTCCACCCAGAGCATGATCGGATCCATTTTCAAACGATAATCCAGTGGAAATTCTGAGAAAAAGGGTTCATCTTCACGTAAAATCACGTCTTCGACGGTTTCTTCTTCATCATAAAGGCCAAGATGCCGCTGAATCTTCAGCCGCACGGGATGCTCCAGGAATTTTTTCAATTGCCGCAATGTTATCTTTTCAACCTGCCGATCCTCAACCTCGGGTGCGCTGACATCGAAGGACAGATCCGGATCAAACCGCGCCACCTCTGCCAAATCATCCTTCGAAGCCCGCTGCTGGAACGCTTCCCACAATCGATGGATCCGGTAGTATGTCACGCGGTCCGTCAATGAATCGTTCACCAGCACATCGCTCCAGGCACTGATTGCATCAGGATCCATATAGCGATCGCTAAAGCCGGCAAGCGGTACCTCCGAAACCCGAAACGATTGTCCATCTGATAATATCTCCAGTTCAACGTATCTTATCAGCTGGTTTATCACGCTGCAGGGCTGCTGCAGCCGATCCTTTTGAAGGTCCCGGGCCACATAACTGATGTACAGTTTCTGACGCACGGAGAGCAGCATTTCAAGAAACAGGTAACAGTTGCGTTCAGGAAGGCTGATATCGCCGATCCGCCGCCTTGACAGCCGCAGATCCAGCGACGAAAGGTCGGCCTTGCCGGGGAAACGCCCTTCTTCCATCCCCAGGACATAAACGAACCGAAACGGAATCGGCCGCATGGGCTGCAGGGCGGAAATGGTCACACCGCCGGTCAAATAATTGCCGTGCCCGCCGGAAATGGACCC
>JBAVYC010000021.1:0-12884 GCA_049698595.1 Desulfobacterales bacterium
TCCCATATTGTTGGCGCTGGCCTCTCAGCAAACAAAAATCTCCACACCGGATCGTATTGCCCAAAAGCCGGTTTTATCTTCCCGACCGTCAAAAAGCGAAAGCCACTCGCCTTCATCCATCGGCAAATCTGCAAAATATGAAAACGAACCCGAGCAGGATCTAAAATATTTCCAAAATCCCATATTGTTGGCGCTGGCCTCTCAGCAAACAAAAATCTCCACACCGGATCGTATTGCCCAAAAGCCGGATTTATCTTCCCGACCGTCAGAAAGCGAAAGCCACTCGCCTTCATCTATCGGCAAACCTGCAAAATATAAAAACAAACCCGAGCAGGATCTAAAATATTTCCAAAATCCTATATTGTTGGCGCTGACTTATCAGAAGGCCATAAATACCAAATCGGATCGTATCACCGCAACGCCATTATTTTCATCTCTGCCGCGCGATAACGCAAAGCATTCGTCTTCAGCGATCGTCAAACCTGAAAAACATCAAATTGAACCCGTGCAGGTTCCTGAATACTTGGAGGATCCCATATGGTTGGTGGAGAAAACAATTGACCGTGAATTTTATAGCAATCGGCTGCAGATCATCACAAAATATACAATGTCCAACATACCCCGCGAATACTACCGGTTCCCCAAGAATTCAGACTATATGCCGGTGAATAGTAAGATTACGGATAAAATTTCAGGTATTTTGTTTCATGCATCGGAAAGCGACCTGTATCCTTTCATGCCGGAGATGAATCGCTCCATCCTGAAATACAGCAAACAACTGATCAAATATCTCCTGCGAAAAAAAGCATATCATTATTTCATTGATCGATTCGGGCGTGTCTATCGGTTGGTTCAAGAAGACCATGCCGCATTTCATGCCGGAAATTCGATCTGGGCCGATGATGGGGAAATCTTTCTAAACCTTAACCATGCCTTCATTGGTATTTGTTTTGAAGGTAAAGATTTTGAAGAAATCAAAATAAGCCGGCAACAAAAAAATTCGAATCCAGCCCGCCTGAAACCCACCGGTATTTCATCGTTCAATGAGGCCCAGTTGCGATCGGGAAAGGAGTTGACCGACTGGCTCAGAGTAAAATACAAAATTTCCCAGCACAATTGTGTGCCCCATGCTCTAACATCTGTTAACCCCGATAAAATGCTGATCGGTTTTCATTTGGATTTATCTCGCGGATTCCCTTTCACTGAGTTTGGACTGACGGATAAATACCGGGAGCCCTTGCCTTCTATTGTCGAATTTGGGTTTCTTTATGACAGTTATTTTGAAAAGATATTTAACGGTGAACTTTGGCGCGGAATTCGTTACTCTCAGGATATCTTACAGCGTCAGGCCTTAAATTCAGGCGTGAGCGTTGCTGAATACCGTCAAGGCTTGCATCGTAGATTTTCCCGGTATAGGGAATGGAATAAGGAAATGCTTGCGAAAAAAGACCAACTTGTAGTAAAACCCCGGAAAACGATAGGGAAAAAAAATCGTGTTAGTTTAGAAAAAAGATAGCCCCAAAAAAATAGGGATATCAGAGATTATTTAAGTTATCTTTTTAATTATATCAGGACTTCCTCGGCGTACTCTGCGGCGAACTATTACGAAGAAACAACGGGAGAACAAAATGAATGTGATAAAATTACCCGAAATAAACTGTGAAACGATTTGCAAGGAAATAGGTGATTTTGTCATCGCTACGGTTAAAAAAACGCGATCTACGGGCTGTATTGTAGGATTGTCCGGAGGCGTCGATTCCAGCACGACTGCGGCCTTAATAAAATCGGCATTTGACCGCTACAACGCTAACAGCGAGGATGCACTCGAACTTGTCGGCTACATTCTGCCCTCAAGCATCAATAAAATGGAAGATGCCAAAGACGCCCAAATCCTGGTGGAGGCGCTGGGTATCCGCTGTGAGATTCACAACATCGAAAAGCCGGTAGCGGCATTCAAGACAACCAACCCGGAAGCCTTCGAAAAAGACTACCACAAAGGCAACCTGATTTCGCGGGTACGGGCCAATGTGCTGTCCACCAAAGCCGCCACCGAAAAAAAAATACTGGCCGGGACCGGCAACAAGGATGAAGATTACGGCATCGGTTATTACACCCTGTTTGGTGACGGTGCGGTTCATTTCAGTCCCATCGCCGGTTTGTCAAAACGACTGGTCAGGAAGATGGCTATGTTTCTGGGAGTGGATGAAACGATTGTCCAGCGGGTACCTACCGCCGGACTTGAACCGGGACAAAGCGATTTTAAAGATCTGGGGTATGATTATGATGTCGTGGAACTGGTCACGGAAGGACTTGAACAGGGATTTACCCTGGAGCAGTTGGCGACGCACGCACAGGTGGCCCCTTTGGTGAAAAAACAGATCGAACATTACCAATCTATTTATGGAAACCCGAAGTTAGAATCCGTTGAAAAAGTGGTGGCAGATATTTACAGTCGACATCAACGGGCATTGGGAAAAGTAAAAATCGTGCATCCACCGACCCCGAAGATCAACTTGAGCTACGTTTAAACCTTATCATGGCGCATCCTGCGATTCTCTCTATAAAAAAAATTCAACTAGCTTAACAATAACCTGCTGAATTTCTGTCCAAAAAAAATTATCAGGGCATAAACGCCAAATTGAATTTCAAAGGGGCTTGACAATTAAATTATATATTATTATATATACATATGTTAATTTAATGAATTGTTAGGAGAATATATAACATGGCAGCCGCACAACGAGACGCAAATGAAGCAGTTGAAACCTGCATAACAAAGGGAATCCATCGGAAAATCATTCGTTCAGTGAACCGGAATATGCCGGATCCGGTTGCTTTATACGAACTCGCTGACCTGTTTAAACTTTTTGGAGACAGCACAAGATTGGGTATTCTCTGGGCGCTGAGTGAATCTGAAATGTGTGTCTGTGACCTTTGTGCATTGTTAAAGATGAAACAACCGGCGGTTTCTCATCAGTTGAAAAATCTAAAACAGTCACGAATTGTCAAAGCCAGAAGGGACGGCAAAATCGTCTACTACAGCTTGGAGGATGCTCACATCCGCAGACTACTTAATTTGGGAATGGAACATACCCAGGAGTCTTGATATCGTCTAAGGAATTTCCATAATGGTAGACATAAAAACAGAAAAATTTTACGTAAAAAATCTTGATTGCGCCGCGTGTGCAGCGAAAATTGAAACCGGGTTGAAAGCAGTCGCGGGCATCGATGATGCTGTACTCGATTTCGCCAGCCTGACCCTTCATGTGCGGGCAACGGATATTGCCCGGATTGTAGAAGAAGTCCGCAAGATTGAACCCGGAGTTGAAATTGTATCGAAATCCGAGCAAGCGGTTTCACACGAGCCCCCCTCAGAATCCGGCGAAATCAAATTTAAAAGAGAACTCTCGATCCTGATCGTGGCGACAGCTCTATTTATCCTGCTGCTGTTTTTTGAAAACTGGTTTCATAGAGAAGATTTTTCAATACTGGAAATAGCCATTGTCATGTCAGCCTATCTCATGGCCGGTTGGAACGTCCTTCGCGGGGCTTTTAAGACCATCCGAAAAGGGACGTTGTTCGACGAAAATGTCCTCATGCTGATCGCTACGGCCGGAGCGTTGGCGATACACGCCTATTCAGAGGCCGTCGGGGTAATGATTTTCTTTAAAGTCGGCGAACTGCTGCAGACCTTGGCCGTGTCACGTTCGCGCCGCTCGATACAAGCCCTTTTAGCCGCCAAACCGGATAAGGCGGTTATAAAAACGGCTGGCGGGTATCGTGAAGTCAGGCCGGAATCCGTGAGTGTCGGCGAGCTAATACTCGTTAAACCCGGTGAAAAAATTCCGCTTGACGGAAAAATACTCAGCGGTAGCTCTCAGCTTGATTCATCTACTTTAACCGGTGAATTTGTGCCCGTCACCGCCAGACCCGGAGACACCGTTCTGGCCGGACAAATCAATAAAAGCGGCGCCTTGACGGTCCGGGTCTCTCGCCCTTTCAGTGAATCGTCGATATCCAAAATAATGGAGCTTGTCGAGAATGCGACTGCCAGAAAAGCAAAAACCGAAAAATTCATAACCACTTTCGCCCGCTATTATACCCCGGGTGTGGTGGTGGCCGCAGCATGTGTCGCCTTTATTCCGCCTTTTGCAACCGGAGCATCTTTTCAAACCTGGATTTATCGTGCCCTGGTCCTGTTAGTGATTTCATGCCCTTGTGCCCTGGTTGTCAGTATTCCTCTGGGCTATTTCGGTGGGATCGGCAGAGCCTCTCGCAGGGGCATCCTGGTGAAAGGCTCCAACTTTATTGATGCCCTGGCAGCTGTTAAAACGGTTGTGTTTGACAAAACCGGAACTTTGACCCGGGGCGTGTTTAGGGTCAAGGAAGTCGTCAATTTGAACGGATTTTCAAAAGATCGGCTGTTGGAATTTGCTGCTGCTGCGGAACTGCATTCAAATCATCCCATTGGCACGTCAATTATTAACGATTTTAATAGGGACGGGCGCGAGATGAAGGCCGCCATGGTTTCTGATCATACTGAAATTTCAGGTCAGGGTGTCAAAGCCCGTTACGGAGAACATTCGATTATGGTCGGCAACGATAGCCTTTTACACGTACAATCGATCGATCATCCTAAATGTGAATTCGACGATACGGTCGCCCACATTGCTGTGGACGGCAATTATGCAGGTTACATCACGATCGGTGATGAGATCAGACCTGATGCGGCTAACGCTTTGAAAGAACTAAAAAAACAGGGTGTAAAGGATATTGTAATGCTGACCGGCGACAATGCCTGTGCCGCTGAAGCCGTCGCGAACAGGCTGCCGATTGACCGCTTTTATGCAGATCTGCTGCCCGAGAATAAAGTCAGCATTTTTGAAAAACTAATCAGGCAGGACAAACGTAAAGGTAAAATTGCTTTTGTTGGGGATGGCGTAAACGATGCGCCGGTTCTGGCCCGCGCGGATGTCGGGGTGGCCATGGGGGCATTGGGGAGCGATGCTGCCGTCGAGACGGCTGATGTGGTTTTGATGGATGATTCGCTCATGAAGATGGCAGAGGCGGTTTCCATTGCCAGGCAAACACGCCGGATTATCTGGCAGAATATTATTCTGGCATTTTCCGTTAAAGGGATCTTCATACTATTCGGTGCAATCGGAATGGCAACGATGTGGGAAGCGGTATTCGCAGATATGGGGACAGCATTGGTAGCCGTTGCAAATTCAACAAGAATAATCGGGAGAAAGCGATTTGATTAAACCGCGTTAAACCAAATTGAAAACCTGGTCCTTTGGGGCCTGGTCAGTTGCACCACCGGCGGGATTGCCGTAATCGTATGGAAGAATGGGTTACTGAATTAATGGAATGTTGAAATACTGGGTTTGACGGAATGAGATCAATTTTTAGTAAATGACATGGATCAGAAATTAAAATCAGGACATCATCCGCTTTTTATACCCAATATTCCATTATTCCCACTGTGAGCGAAGCGAACTAATTTACTACCCCCCGAAAATAGGTTGAAACACCCGCACCACCGCATTTTCCTGCAGTCGGTTTCCGGCCTTGGCCAGATGGCCGTCTACCGATACCAGGCCGAATTTTTTGGCGGGGAGATCGATATGCGCAATCAGATCCCCCACCGTTGAGCCCTCTGGAATTTCGACCTCCATACCAAGGACCGGATCGTGGTCGGAAAAAGACTTCCTCAAAGTCCCGAACAATATGACCCGAATCTTCATTTTTGGTATATTCTTTTAAAAATCAAACGTTTTATCCATCTCTTCGTCACTGATGACAACCACTTTGTTATGGGGCGGCAAAGGCTCTTCGTAAAACATTTTGGGGAGCCGATCATCCGCATTCGTAAATCCGGCCTTGCGGTTGAACTCCCGCTCGGCCTTCAACACCCGCAACCCCAGCGCATGCCAATCATCCTGGCCGAATGATTTGCCCATCTTGGCTGCAACCATTTTATAAACATTTTCAATTCCCTCCGGAGTGGCCAAACCCGTCTGGGCAAAATCACAAATTCCGACGGTATCGACAGCTGCCATGTGAATCTGGGTATCGCGGGAGGCTTCCACCTGACCTTCGGCTGAAAATCGATCGAGGGTCCCCCCAAAATCTTCTAAATTTTGATCTACCACCCAGCCGGCGGTGTGATCTCCGCCCATGGGGCTGGTTGCGTAGGTGACCGCCATGCCTTGAATCGTCCTGGGATCATAGGCTGCGATACTTTGTCCTTTGACAACCGGCACCCGGTCATGGTTGAAATGCTTGCCGACTGCAGCCGGACCGTTTCCAAGGATCAAACCGAACTCGGTTCCCAGCGCGACGTCTTCGACCATTTTTATGGCTGCCTGGCCATCACCGAAATTTTTAAAGCCGGCATCCATCGCCACTGCGATCGCCACGCCGGTGCTGATCGTATCCAACCCGATATCATCGCAGAGAAAATCAAGTTTTGCGATGGCATCCAGATCCCCATTGCCGATCATCCCGCCCATAGACCAGATGGTTTCGTATTCCAGTGATGATGTGACGTACTTTCCTTGCGGGTCTACAAATTCATTGGAGCAATTAATGATGCACTGCGCGCAGCCTTTATGGGTCGTTTTGCCGCCACGTTCCTTAATCATGGCGGCCATGGTTTCTCCGCTGATTTTGTCGGCGTGCTCAAACTGTCCCATTTTTGCATTGCAGGTCGGAAACGCGCCGGCGGCATTGATCGGTCCGACCAGAACAGCTGATCCAAGCTCGGGGAGAGTTTCACCGCTGAATTCGTCTGCCTTGACATCCCGGGCATAAGCCTTTGCCGCCTCCTTGAAGGCCGCTGCATCAGCCAATGTATCGGCCGGTTTACCGCCCATACTTACCACAAGGGCTTTAAGGCCCTTGGCACCCATCACAGCCCCCAATCCGCCGCGACCGGCCGCCCGGCAGGGGCGCCCGTCGGCATCGGTTGTCTGGATGGAGGCCGCCGTCAGTTGCAGCTCTCCGGCCGGGCCGATACAGGTCACACTGTTGTGGTCGCCATATTCTTCCTTGAGCTTTGCTGCAAGTTCATAGGTTCGCATGCCTTTGAACTGTTTGGCATCGATGAGGGCCGCATCGCCGTTTGAATCAATTTTGAGAACATACAAATCTTCCAACCGGGCCTGGCCTTCTATAATTACGGCGGTAACACCCAATCGTGCTAAATCGGCTGAAACCGTGCCGCCCACGTTGCTTTCTTTGATCCCGCCGGTAAGGGGGCTCTTCGCCCCGATCGATAAACGGCTGGTGTTAATCAGCGGGGTCCCGCTGAGATAGCCGGGTGCAAAAATAAGTTTGTTTTCAGGACCTAAAGGGTCGCAGTCAGGCGGAACTTCGGCATTAATCATTATCGAAGTCAACCCTCTGCCCCCCAGGTACTCATATCCATCCGCAACCTGTTGGGTCTCAATGGTGCCGTTTGTCATCCTTACCTTTAAAAACTTCATGGTTTACTCCTTTCGAATCAGGGTAACTTTGCTCGGGTCCAGGCTTCATCCATAATACGGTTGTCCTTGCCCAAATCTTTGGTGAACATCAGTGTTTCCATGGTTTCCGGTGAGGGCCTCACGCCCGGGTTGTCCAAACCTTCTTTGCCCGGATCGGACATCGCGGCCTCACGCGGTGCGGCAAAATGATGGAAAGGCCCTTTTTTTGTCTCTAACCATTTCAGTATCTGATATAGCTTTATCCGGGCCGGATTGCAAGCAATCCGGCTCGGGGCAATGAAACCATGTGCGCGGCCCGGATTCGCCCTGAAGCGCAACCTTGATATCCCACCCCTTCATTATCACTGCCTATTCAGTAACATTTTCACATAGCGCCCTGTCAAGGGAAAAAATTAAACTTGTTTTCTTTTTTCCCTCATTCGAGTAATCGGTTAATTGTTTAATATAAATACATATTATATACGATAGCGGAAGGATTTTGCAGTAAAAAGAGCCTCAAGATTCCATCTGCGTTGCCGATAACACCTGTATAATCGAAATTTAGATCCAAACTATCGGAACCCATGGAAAATTTAATGAGCTTACCGAAGCCTACCTACGAAGAAATAGATCATCTGATTTCGTCTCTTCCCATGCTTTTAATCGGCCTGTCTAAAGAAAATGAAATTGTTTTTTGGAATCTAATGGCTGCAAAGGTGTTCGAGACGGATGCTGCCGATGTGCTGGGCTTACCCCTGGATCGAATCGGTGTGGATTGTGATTGGGATAGAATTATTACCGGAATTTCGCAAAGCCGGATTAAGTGTCAGCCGATCCGGATTGATGATATCGGATTCCGCAGAGCGGATGATGAGCAGCGCTATTTAGGTATCACGATCGTGCCGTTGATTGGAAATCATGACCGGATCTGGGGTATTGCCATCATGGGGGCGGATATTACCGATCGTAAAAATATGGAAGTACAGCTGCAACAATCCCAGAAAATGGAAGCAATTGGACAACTGGCTGCCGGAATCGCCCATGAGATCAATACACCGACTCAATTTGTGGGCGACAATACCCGTTTCTTCCAGGATGCATTTGATGATTTGATCGCTATTATAAAAATATACAAAAAACTAGTAGAAACCGCCAAATCAGGTTCGCTGACAGATACACTGATTCAAACCGCTGAAGAACGTATCGAGGAATTTGATCTTGATTATCTCGAGGAAGAAATTCCGATTGCCATCCAGCACACGCTCAAGGGCGTGGGCCGCATCGCCAAAATTGTTCAGGCCATGAAAATCTTTGCCCACCCGGGTGGTGAAGAGAAAGAGCCCGCCGACATCAATAAAGAAATTGAAAAAACCATTACTATAAGCCGTAATGAATGGAAGTATGTCGCAGAGTTAAAAACGGAGTTTGACGAATCCCTGTCGTTGGTCCCCTGCTTTCAGGCTGAACTAAATCAGGTAATCCTGAATTTGATCGTCAATGCCGCCCACGCCATTGCGGACGCAAACAAAGACAACCCAACCCAAATGGGTACGATCCGGATCCGTACCCGGCGTGAGGCAAATTGGGCAAAAATTTATATCAGCGATACCGGATCCGGTATCCCGGAAGAGATTCGGTCTAAAATTTTCGATCTTTTCTTTACCACCAAAGAACCGGGCAAGGGTACGGGTCAGGGACTGGCCATATCCCATTCCGTCATTGTGGAGAAACATAAAGGCACAATTTCCCTGGAATCACAGGAAGGAAAAGGTACCACCTTTATTATCAGCCTACCCTTAGTCGCCGAACCAGAGCAAAATGATTGAAAAATGAAAAGACGAATCCTGTTTGTAGACGATGAGCCGATGGTGCTCAACGGCCTTCAGCGAACACTCCGAAAAATGCGCCACGACTGGGACATGACGTTTGTAGGCAGTGGCCGCGAGGCGCTGGATGTCCTTGGTAAAAAGTCCATGGATGTCATCGTGTCCGATCTGAGAATGCCGGAAATGGATGGTGGCCGGCTGCTGGCCGACGTGAAGAAACAGCATCCCCAGGTCGTGCGGATCATTCTCTCAGGACAGCTGGATCAGGAGATGACACTCAAATCAGTCCAATTGGCCCATCAAAGTCTTTCAAAACCGTGTGATGCCGAGGTATTAAAGCACACCTTGGCCAAGCTTTTTGCACTACGTGATTTTTTGTCGGATGATTCCATCAAAAGTATTATCTCTCAAATCGAATCACTTCCCAGCATGCCCTCCATATACACCGAAATTGTATCGGAAATGCAGTCTGATGATCCCGCTATTAAAAAGGTGGGGGAGATTATTTCTAAAGATATAAGCATGACCGCCAAAATTCTGCAGATGGTAAACTCTGCGTTTTTCGGGCTCTTTCAAAAAATAAAAAGCCCGGAACAGGCCGTTATGATGCTCGGGATGGAAACCATCAAAGCCCTGGTGCTTTCGGTAAAAATTTTTTCAGAATTCAATCAGAATAATTTTTCCTGGTTTAACATCGATGCGCTCTTCGACCATAGCCTGGCGGTCAGCGTGTATGCCAAAACAATCATTAAAAATGAAAACCCGGATCAGGGGCTGATAAATAATTCCATGATGGCCGGCTTATTGCACGATTTAGGTAAGCTCATCCTGGCAACCAACTTTGAAAAATCTTACCGGCAAGTTCTGGCCGAAGCCCAGGGCACCGGAAAAAATCCGCTGGATTTGGAATATGAAGCCTTTGGAACCAGTCATGCTGAAATAGGCGCTTACCTGATGGGACTGTGGCGCCTGGAAAACTCCATCATTGAAGCAATTGCCTTTCATCACTTGCCTGCCAGAAGCATGAGTCAAAATATAGGACTGCTCGCTGCAGTTCATGTCGGTGATGCACTGGACTATGAAGCGCGAACTTCCTCCCCAGAGAATACCCAATTGCAGTGCGATACCGAATACCTGGACAAACTGGAAATAACAGGTCGAATACCTCAATGGCGTCAGGCTTGCGGTGAGCTGAGAGAAAGGAACGGGTAGTAATGAAAGGCAAGGTGTTACTGGTAGATGACGATTCCATGGTATTGGCGGGCCTTAAACGGCATTTGAGAAATCAATTCCGTATCGAGACCGCCTTAAGTGGGGAGGAGGGCTTGAAAAGGGTTGAAAAAAATGGACCCTACGCGGTGATTGTATCCGATTTCTCAATGCCGGGAATGAACGGCATTGAATTTCTTTGCCGGGTAAAAGAAACCGATCCGGATAGCGTGCGGATGATGTTGACAGGCTCCGCCGATATGTCCACGGCCATTCAAGCAGTCAATGAAGGCAGTATTTTCCAATTTCATCCCAAGCCATGTCCGGCCGATACTTTAGGTAAGGCGATTCAAAGCGGGATTGACGCCTATCTCAAAACCACCACCCATCAAACGCAATTTAAAAAAGTCCAGCGGTCATTGGCCCAGGCCAGTATGATCCAACAAAACCTGGTACCCAAGTCCAATCCGCAAGTCGAGGGATTTGACATTGCCGGCAAAAGCATTTGGTGCGACGAGACCAGCGGTGACTATTATGACTTTTTTCAACCCGCAGAATGGGAGCAGAAAAAAATCGGGGTCGTCGTTGCCGATGTCATCGGACACGGCATTTCATCCGCATTGCTAATGACAACTGCCCGGGCGTTTTTCAGAGAACGCATCCTCAGTCCGGGGTCATCCGCAGCGTTGGTCACCGATGTCAATCAACGCCTGGTAAAGGACATAGAGGAGCTCAACCTGTTTATAACCTTGTTTTACAGTGAGATTGATATTAAAGAAAAAAGCTTCCGCTGGGTGCACGCCGGCCATGAACCGGCGATGCTCTATGACCCCGGCGAGGATTCATTTGACGCTCTTGGGGGTGAAGGATTGCCCCTGGGCGTGATGGCAGACTGGGTTTATGAAGAATCCAAAAAACAACTTAACAGCGGACAGATCATCCTGATCGGGACAGACGGCATTAAAGAAACCCATAATGAACACAACGAATTGTTCGGTGCTGAACGGTTTAATCGGGTAATCCGCGACCATTTCCGAAAACCGGCCAAAGAAATCATAAAAGAGATGTTTGACACCCTGCAGAGTTTTCGTTTCCCAATAGAAAGGAAAGACGACGAGACCTTAGTCGTCATAAAGGTACTTTAAGGCAAATGCAGTTGCCGTGGTCATCTCTGAATTGAATCCTGCACAGATATACCGCACGAGTTTTTCCCCGCAACTTTGAAAAATCAGAATGTGTCGTTTTAATATTAGTCCAGAATATGTTTCACCAAATGGCCCAGCTCCGGGAAAATCAGTTTTTGACAGGCCAGCTTGCATGCTTTGATGCTGCCCGGCATGCAAAATACAGCGGTTTTTTCAATAATCCCGGCAGTGGCTCGCGATAAAAAGGCGGCCGATCCGATCTCTTCAAAACTCAAATTCGCAAATAGAGACCCGAAAGCCGTCAGCGTTTTGGCAAACATTGGATTTACCGCTTCGATGGTAACATCTTTTTCCGTGATCCCCGTCCCGCCGGTCATAAGAATCACCTGGGGTCGTTGATGGCGGATAACATTTCTCACGGTGGATGCAATGATTTGGGCATCGTCCGTTATGACCTGATGATATACCACCTCGTGGCCTTCATTGACAGCCTGTCTGTTGATCCAATCCCCACTGCTGTCATCCACCAGGGCCCGGGTGGTTGAAACCGTAATGATCCCAATGGTGACCCTTTTGGGTGCCTGTTGCTTATGCTCGCGTGTTCCCATATAAATACCCCTTGTCTAGTTAACAATCTCAATTTCTATAACTTTCTGGAATTACATTGCTTTTTACGGCCCTTGGCTTCAATAAGCCACTTGGAATGATGGAATATTGGAATGCTGGAATACTGGGTGTGGAAAGCGGATAAAGGACTATTCGACAAAAAAATAATCTAAGCACTTTGGTATCTTTTCTTTATCCCATTTTTGCACTATCCCGATTAGGGCGAGGTCTCTAACTTGTTCTTCCTCTTTCCTGACTTCCGCCATCTGTTCGACTGAAGTCTTCTGTTTCCCAAATTCCGAATCCGGCATTCCGCATTCCATTCTCCCCTATCTGTCCTCTGTTCCCTGTCTTCGGTACTCCGTCCTCTGTCTTCTGACCTTTGTATCCCATTTTTAGATCTGAGATCAATATCAATGTCATCAGGAATCAGCGACCACCAGCTGGGGGTATGAGGATGGCCCCTGGAAGGGGCCGGGGCCACCTCTGCTGGGGGCCGCTGATTTTTAAAAAGAATTTTTTGATCCCTGTTTTATCGGATCTGTTGGTTTTGATGACCACTTGACCGATTCATCATTTGCAAGTATCTTGTTTGCCTCGGCCAGGTTTGAGGGTGGTTGTTCTTCTGG
>JBAVYC010000022.1:0-1998 GCA_049698595.1 Desulfobacterales bacterium
GCATAAATGTAACCCGTAAATGTTTACAAAACAACTTAGCGCTTGTGGGCTTCGCCCAGATTGGAGTGTTAGAAACTCGAAACTGTTAGAAAACCGTCAATCCGGAGCAATACAACTATGACCAAGCTAATGATCTTGCCCTTCAAAAAAACTGTGGACATCCGAGCCGATGAAACCGTCATGCAGGCGCTGCGCAGGGGCGGCTATGATATCGAAGGGCCGTGCAACGGGCAGGGGATTTGCGGTAAGTGCAGAATCCGGGTGGAAGATCCTGCCGACGTGCCGCAAACACCTCATCGCCGCATCTCTGAGACTGAAGCCCGCGAGAAGGGGATTCGCCTGGCCTGCCGCCTGATTCCCGAGAGTGACATCATCGTGCACCTGCCGGATGATTTTTCGGTGGATGCCCGCATCCTCGAAGGAGAACACCTGGGTGGCATCGAACTGAAACCCGCGGCAGTTGTTATTTCAAAAAAAGACGCTTATTGGATGCGATACGCCGGCCAGGATTCGGAAGTCATTTTGCATAAATGGGGGGCGCACTTCTCGCCCAAAGGACTGGCCATCGATGTCGGCACCACAACGCTGGTCGCCACCCTGTTTTGCCTGGCTAGCGGCAAGGAGTTATCGACCTCATCCAGCATCAATCCCCAGACGAAATTCGGGCATGATGTTTTAAGCCGTATTCAAAAAGGCTCGACCGCAGAGGGACTGGCCGAAGTGGCTGGTGTCGTCCGCAAGGAGCTGAACCGGCTGATTCAGACAGCCTGTGAAAAATCAAATGCCGTCATGGACGAGATCCTGGACGTGGTTATCGGCGGCAATACGACCATGCTTACACTGGCCGCCGCCATAAATCCGGAACCCCTCGGTCGCCTTCCTTTTACGGTAGACATCACGGGCGGCGCTTCTTATGCCGCCAAGGAATTCGGCCTCGACATTAATCCGGCCGGCAGGGTCTATGTGCCGCCCATCGTGCATGCGTTTATCGGTTCGGATATTACCGCCGGTGTTCTCGCCTGTGGCTGTCTTGAGAAGAAAAAGCCCTCGCTGTTTGTTGATGTCGGGACGAACGGCGAGATGGGGATCAATAACGATGGCCGGTTCATCGTGGCCTCGACTGCTGCCGGACCGGCTTTCGAAGGCATGGGGGTTTCCAGCGGCATCCGAGCTGTTCCGGGCGCTGTGGAATCCGCTTATTTTGATGGTGAAACGATTGATGTCAAAACGATTGACGCGCAACCGGCCAGAGGAATTTGCGGCAGCGGTATCATTGATATAGCGGCGGCTCTGCTCAAGGCGGGGGTCGTCGATTCCAGCGGCAGAATGAAAACGCCTGAGCAGAAAGAAAACCTGCAGGCGTCCGTCGCCGACCGTTTACTACTCATTGACGACCAACCGCTGTTTAACATTGCAGAGGGGGTCAGCTTCACCCAGGCCGACATCCGCCAGGTGCAGTTGGCCAAAGGGGCCATTCGCACGGGGATCGACATGCTGCTGGCGGAGGCCAATCTAACCCCACAAGACCTCGAAGACATCACCCTGGCAGGAGCCTTCGGCTACCACCTGCGGCCCGACAGTCTGGCGACCATCGGGTTGATTCCGGATAAGCTTGCCCGCAAAGTCCGTTTTGCCGGCAACACATCCAAAACCGGTTGTGCCATGATGCTGATCGACGCCTCTTTGAGAAAATACCTCGAGGAGCAGGTGCAGAGGGTTGAACACCTGCCCCTGGCGGAAAAGATGAGCTTTCAGGATCTTTTCATCGAAAACCTGAATTTTCCGGATTCGGATTCCTGATCCGGATAGAACGGAATTGACGATTGCAAATTGAATATTTGTGGAAATCGCTCTCCGAGGCGTAGGCGCTAGAACCCCTGCGGGCCCGCTTCTCTCCGAGGCGTAGGATCGTGCCGCTACGAGCCGGAGGCCAGCCTGTAAGCTTCATAGGCTTACAGGCCGGAGGGGAGGCTTCGCTCCGTCAATTTAATCTCGATT
>JBAVYC010000023.1:0-2322 GCA_049698595.1 Desulfobacterales bacterium
TTGAAATCCCCAACTTATCCAGTCTAATCCTTACCCATGAGCTGGATGGCGAGGTCAAGGGCTTGAAAGAATGGCCCCGGGATGAACGCCCGCCGGTGTTCTGGGTTTTCTGGACATTTCGAATCATGGTCGGCATCGGAATATTGATGCTGATGACCGGGGTGGTGGCTGTTGTGCTTTATTTCCGCAAGAGATTATTCGATACCCGCTGGTTCCAGGTCTGGTGCATGGCCTTAACCCCGGCGGGATTTATCTCCGTGCTGGCCGGATGGTTTGTGACTGAAATGGGTCGGCAGCCTTACATCGTCTATGAGGCGCTGCGCACCTCTGATACCGTATCTCCGGTCATCGGGCCCAATGTCGCCCTGTCTCTGCTGGCGTTTATCGTTACCTATACATTCGTGTTCGGTGCCGGCAGCTACTACATCTTGCGACTGATCGGCAAAGGACCCGGGGACTCCGAGCAGGCTTACGGTGATCATGGTGTCAAGGCACCGCCGCTGGTAACGGATCTGGGCGCCGAAACGGGAGGAGGTAAAAATGTTTAGTTTCGCAAGTTTTTTGGACTTACCGCTTATCTGGTACGGTCTGATTATGACAGCCATGTTTTTATATGTCATTTTGGATGGTTTTGACCTGGGAGTGGGCATACTATTTCCTTTCGCCCCTTCGGATAAATGCCGTGATCGCATGATGAACTCGATAGCGCCCTTCTGGGACGGCAACGAGACCTGGCTGATACTGGGCGGCGGCGGCTTGTTTGCAGCATTTCCCCTGGCCTATGCGATTGTCATGCCGGCCCTTTACATTCCGGTGATCCTCATGCTGTTGGGATTGATTTTCCGTGGTGTCGCATTTGAGTTTCGGTTCAAGGCTACCGGACAATCAAGAAAGATTTGGGATGTTGCCTTTCATTTTGGTTCGATGGGTGCCGCCTTCATGCAGGGCATGATCTTGGGGGGATTTGTTCAGGGGATAGAGGTGGACGGCCGTAACTTTGCCGGCAATCCGCTGGACTGGCTCAGCGCCTTTAGTGTCATGACCGGTCTGGCGCTGGTATGCGGCTATGCCTTGCTGGGGTCTACCTGGTTGATCATGAAGACCGAAGACGCCACCCAGGATTGGGCCCGCAAATGCGCTGCCTATGTCCTCGTCCTGGTCGCACTATTTATGGGACTGGTAAGCTTGAGTATGCCGTTTTTGAATGCGGATGTAAAAAATCTGTGGTTCAGTCTGCCGAATTTTTTCATACTGCTGCCGATGCCGCTTCTTTCCGCCGGTCTGCTGGTGCTGCTCTGGCGCGATCTTCACACGCAGCGCGAATACAGACCTTTTTTTATGAGCCTGGGAATATTTTTTATGAACTACGTCGGTCTGGGCATCAGCATGTGGCCGTGGCTGGTTCCATTCTCAGTCACTTTCCGACAGGCGGCGGCGGCACCGGAATCTCAATCTTTATTGCTGATTGGAACCGTTGTCATGCTGCCTTTAGTACTCGCTTACACGGCCTTCTGTTACTACATCTTTAGAGGAAAAGCCTCCCATGAAGCCACTTACTAAGAAACAACGGCAATGGGCCTGGTTTATTGCCCTCTGGTGCGGTGGACTGGCAGCCGTCTTGCTGCTGGCCCGTCTGATCCGATGGATGATATGAATATCCTAACCCAAAAGGAGAAAATGACAAATGACAAAAAATTTGAGCGCAGTGTTAGCTACAATAGGCGAAGATTACAAGGAAAATATTCAGCAGGATTCGCGCTATTATCTTGAGATCAGTTTAGCTCAAAAGGCCGCCGAAATGGGCTTTTCAGAAGTTAAAGAACACTACAGGAATGTTAACGCGATCGTACCTCTGAAGCATCCGATCGAGGGTATGAAGGTTCGGATTGACGGCAGAACCTTTGTTGACTATGCTCAGTTTGAATCCGGTATCGTGGTGCCGAATTATGTTGCCAGGCAGGTGGATTTGCCCAACAGGGCCTATCTAGCCCAGGACAGCATGATTTGCAACTTTGCCTAGCATCGAATATTATTCTTTAAATCCTCTACCGGCTTTTCAATATATCCAAGGCATCTAAAAGTTTTGTAATTTAGTTGACTATCGGACCACCACATTTCGCCATTGGGGTCGATCCGGTCTGCCACGGCAGAAATTCAGAATTTTAGGGCCGACGACCAATTATTTTAAAACCGGAACACCATTCTTTTTCAGCAGTTCAACCACATTTTTTAACTGTCCGGCCGTGCAATCGTCAACATGGTAGGCTTTTTGGCCGCCATCCACAAATATCAATGTGAAGTTTCCTTTATCATCTAATCGCG
>JBAVYC010000024.1:0-3202 GCA_049698595.1 Desulfobacterales bacterium
TCTCCCGTTGATAAGGGATGCACAGAGCGGACGGCAGGTTGGAAGATCTGGCAAAAATAACCAAGGTTATCATCACAACGAGATAGGGGGTCATCAATATAAAATCAGGACTTATTTTGATTCCCGCTACCTGCAGAGCGCTGGTCAAGGCCAACGCAAACCCGAACAGCAGTCCCCCGAAGCAAACCCTGACAGGATTCCATTTTCCCAGCATGACAACAACAATGGCGATATAACCCCGTCCCATGATCATGTCAGGCACGAAAAAGGCCAAATCACCCAGTGACAGAAAAGCGCCGCCAAGACTCGCCAGGAGTCCACCCAGCAGAATCGCATAAAAGCGGGTGCGGTAGACGTTTACACCGCAGGCATCGGCTGCACGCGGTGCTTCGCCGACGGCCCGGACGCGAAGCCCGAAGCGGGTCTTATACATCAGGATATACATGATGGGGACCAGCGCGAAGGTCAGGTAAACCAGCCAATGCTGATTAAACAAGGCCTGTCCGATAACCGGGACCCGGGAAAGAAGTGGAATCTCACTGGTCCCGCCGGCTCCGAACAAGATCGGAAACTGATTTCCAAAGATTATGCGGTGCAGGAAACTGCACATACTGCGCGCGAAAATCGTCAGCCCCAAACCGACAACGATCTGATTGACGCCCAGGATAATGGTTAAAATACCAAAAACGAGGGCCAGGATCAAGCCAACCACCGTGGCAAAAACAAAACCGGCAAACAAGCTATCCATTTTCAGGGCAACAACAAAAGATGAAAAAGCCCCTGCGACCATCATCCCTTCTATCCCCAAATTGAGGAGACCGGAGCGTTCGGCATAGGCCTCACCCAACGCAGCGAGCAGAATGGGGGTTGTGCCTCTCATGGTTGAGGCGCAGAGGGTCGTGATTAAAGCTGATTCGAAGAGGGCATTCATTGATGCATCCATTTCTTTTCAAAGTACTCCGAGGCAGCGAAGAACAGCAGCGTGAGCCCCTCTAACACGTGGATGAAAAAAACCGGGACCCCAAGATCGCGGGCCACAAACTCCCCGGCCAATGCCAAGAACGAAAAGAAAAAAGCCAAAGGGATGACGGCCCAGCCGTTGAACCTGGCCAGGAAAACTAATGGAATGGCGGTCATGCCGTATTGGGGATTCCAGCTTGCCTGAAAGAGGCCCTTGACCGCCAGCACGTCACCGGCACCCGCCAGTCCGGCCAGGCCGCCGCTGATCAGAAGACCGTAAACGGTGAGGCGTGGGACGCTCATCCCGGCGTGGATGGCCGCCTTTTTATTCATCAGCATCACGCGGAACTGATAACCCAGGGTGGTTTTTCTGATGATCCAATGGATGGCCAGAAGAGCTACGATGCCGATGATCAAACCCACATGGATACGGGTGAAGGGGATCATGGGCAGTCGGTAGGGCGAAGGAATCAGAGTCGTCTGGGCCGGTACGGTTGACATGTCGTTAATCGGGCCCTTGACCAGCCACGTGACCAGGTTTATCGCCACCCAACTCATCATGAGGGTGGTGATAATCTCGTTAATATCGTAGCGCGCTTTCAGAACCGCCGGCAAGAGGATCCAGGCCATGCCGCCGAAAATTCCCAGTAAGGCAATGGTACCGAGGTATGCGGGGTAGGGCAGGGCGTTAGCAAGCCAGGGAGCCGTCCAGCCTGCCAGCATAGCCCCGATGAGAAATTGCCCGTCGCTACCGATATTCCAAAGACCTGCTGAAAAACATGCCAGGAGACCGGCTGAGATGATCAAAAGCGGGATCATTTTAATGATGGATTCGATCACGCCCAGTGATGAGCCCATCCCGCGGGTGAAAAGAAGGCCAAAGTAGATTAGCGGGTTCTTGCCGATGGCAAGTAAAATAATACCGCCCGTCGCTAGGGCGAAAAGAATTGAGACAATCGATAGTGCTGCCGGTCTAAAGCCGGCAAAGTCGACGTTTTTCAATGAACCCTCTGTTCGCGAATTCCAAGCATGAGTTTTCCGACTTTTTCAGCAGTTGCATCACTGCGATCCATGAATCCTGAGATAGCGCCGTTAAACAGAACACCGATACGGTTGCTGCAGCTAAAAAGTTCGTCCATGTCCGTGGTAATGAGCAAAACGGCAGCTCCCTGCCGGCTTTCGTCCTCGAGCATTTGCCGAATCAAGCGGACAGTTGTGGCATCGAGACCGTAGGTCGGGTTGCTGCAAACAATCAGACCCGGTTCGCCGGACAGACTTCTGGCCAATATGAATTTCTGAATGTTTCCGCCACTCAGGGTACTGACCCGGGCATCGGGTCCGGTTGCCCGGATGCCGAAGCGGTTGATCAAATCGTCGGTAAAAGATTGAACCTTGACATGGTTTAAAATGCCCAATCGGGAAAAAGGCCGGCGATAATAACTTTGTAAAATAGCGTTTTCCGAAAGGGCCATGTCAAGAACGCAGCCTTCGTTCATGCGGTCATCGGTGACGTAGCGGATCCCCAACTCAAACCGTTGGGCGATGTTCGTAAGGGTAATGTCCCGGCCGCGATAAAACAATTTGCCTGCGGTTGTGCGTTTTTGCCCTCCGATAACCTCTGCCAGCAAGCGCCGGCTCTCACTGTCGGCTCCGGTAACGCCGACGATTTCGCCTTTTGCGACGCTAAAAGAAATCCGTTTCAGCCCAACGACGCCCTGGTTGTTTAACGTCTCAACCCGTTTTAGCTCCAACACCGGCTCATCAGCGAATACTTTTTCCGTCACCCGTACCCGGGGTTCAGGAACATCCCCGAACATGACATCCAGAATCCTGTTTGATGCCGTTTTCGCATCCATGGCCATCAGGGCGTCGCCTGAGAGTTCAGCTGCATTCTTGCCTGACCGCATAATGGTTATGCGATCTGACACCGCAAGGGCTTCACGCAGATTATGTGTGATGAGGACCACTGATTTGCCTGCTTTGCGCAACGATTTCAGGGTACCAAAAAGGTCTTCGGTTTCGACTGGCGAAAGCATCGAAGTGGGTTCGTCCAGAATCAATATGTCAGATTCATGAAAGAGTATTTTCAGAATTTCGGTCCGTTGACGTTCACTGACAGACAGGTCCTGAATCTTACGTCCAGGATCGATGGAGAGGCCGAATGTGGCGGAGATTTTCTGAAGTCTCTGTTCGGCTCTTTTCAGGTTCAGGAAAAGGCCGTCTTCAAAACCCAGGACCAGGT
>JBAVYC010000025.1:0-1778 GCA_049698595.1 Desulfobacterales bacterium
GGGTTGGTAAAACCCAGACAGCTCGTATCAGAGGGATCGTGTCTCACGCAACGGCGCAACGGCGCGAAGGAACAGATTTAGTAAATGTTTTTCGTGGCGTTCTTTGCGGCGTTGCGTGAGGCAAAAAAAAATAACGTACGCTATGTAAAGAAGCATGAATTGATCAGAATACAGAATCTTTTCTTTGTGACTTGGGGACTTAGTGGCTCAACCATTACATAATCGCCAATTTTTGCGGCAACAAAATTGAGGATCTGGAGATGCGAGCTTACGATGATTTGATCAACCAGGCGCCGGCAGAATATCGGGAAGCCCTTGGACAGGAATGGAAACTCTATGACGGTATTCAGGAAAACGCCAAGATCGTTCTGGCCGAGGTCGGCATTGAAACCAGAAATAAAAACGTCATCAGCCTGCTGGAAGCCACCGGCCTGGCAGGCCATGATGAATCGGCCGGCCGGATTTACCTGTTACCCGAACTGATCGACCAGGCCCTGGATTCGGCCCCCAAAACGTTTGCCCGCGATGAGGGTGTCAATACCCTGGGAATCGGGGGGATCCCACCGTTTTTATATCGTGAGACCGACGAATTCCCCTTGCCTGCCAGCTATGCAGAACTGGAGCATTTAATACAGGTAATCTCGGAAAATCTGGATGTGGTGCGTTTTTTAAGCCAGCCGGTAAAGGTGCACCGGGGGGATCCGCTGGCGTGTAACAAAATAATGGACCGCCTCGATAATTGTATCAAGGTGACCTGCAGTGCCTATATGAATGATGACGATGCAGTCAAATGGTTTTCCGGCAGAGAAGATTGGCATGATTCCATCTGCGGGTTAAAGTCGCCGTTGACAGCCATGGATGACATGCTGCAGGCCCTGGTAAAAAGCGCTGAAGCCGGCAATAATTTACGACTGACCACCATGCCGCTGGCAGGACGCACATCGCCGCATACCCCCCAGGGATGTTTGATCCTCAACCAGGCTGAAGTGATGTTTATGCTGGCGGTGGCGCAAACGGCCAACCCGGGGGTGTTGTGCATGTTTGGCGGCATGCCGTGCACCACGGGTCCCCATGGTGATCTGGCTTATTCCCATGATGGCATGAACCTGCTGAACGTGGCGGTGGCCAGGCTGAATATGTGGGTGACAGGTCTCCCAACAGTGCAGTCCGGTGGAAGCACCGAAGAAAAAAGGCCCGGTGAAAAAGCACTGCAAGATGGAATTCGCGGCCGCCGGATATTGTGTGAGTTTGGTGTCCACCATGCCAGGCATTGTTTCGGTGTGTTGGATAACCTTAATTTTTTCAGTGAGGAGGCCTTTGTCAAAGATTGTGACGCCCACAGGAGATATCTGAAAACCAAACCGGAAAAGATGGTTTTGAAACCGCTGCACATTCCGCTTGACGACCAGGCCCTGGAAGTCATCAGACGGGTGGCGGGCGGCGATTACTACGTGGATTATCACACCACGGCCCATATCTCCGTATTCGATGACTGGGCTGCCGGCCTGGAGGCCGAAGGACTGCTGCCGGTAAGGTAGGCGTTCAAGGGTTCAAAGGTTCAGGGGTTCAAGGTTTCATTCTCGTCCCTGGACTGCGTTTGGGAAGCGTATTTACGAGAAAAGTGTCAGCTTAGTCCGGTCTAATCCAAAATTTGGAGCCAAACCGGCAGTTATTTGGGGAAATGAGTATTTTTAAAAGGACGTCGGGTTTCAAATGTTTTTTTTGCCCTTAACCCTGAACGTTGAACCCTGAACCTGTGAACAGTTACCCGGCAAGAT